>CAZVAQ010000052.1:0-9023 GCA_964625145.1 uncultured Candidatus Sumerlaeota bacterium | reverse complement strand
AAACGCCCCGGGGCGCCTCAATCTGCTGAGGCGCCCCGGTTTGTTTGAGGTGAGAAATTGAAGAGTGAAGAGTGATGAGTGAAAAAGAGCCCGCCTTCGTCGGGGCTGGATGGGAAGAACGGGACTCCGCACTCTCAACCCGGAACCCGGAACTAACTACTTTACTCCATTGAGTTCGGCCTTGGTGGCGAGTTCCTCGCTCCCGGGGCCTTCCCAGCCGGCGGCGATCTTGACCTCGCGCTCGATCGTGTCGCGCAGGTCGTGGTTGTCCTTCAGGAGCTGCCGCGCGTTCTCGCGCCCCTGGCCCAGGCGCTCGCCCTTGTAGGAAATCCACGCGCCGCTCTTCTCGATCACGTTGAGCGCGATGCCCAGGTCCAGCAGGTCGCCCTCGCGCGAGATGCCCTCGCCAAAGATGATGTCGAATTCCGCATCGCGGAACGGCGGCGCGCACTTGTTCTTCACCACGCGCGCGCGCACGCGGTTGCCGATGTCGCGGCCCTGCTCCTTGATGGAGCCCATGCGGCGAATGTCCAGGCGCACCGATGAATAGAACTTCAGCGCGCGGCCGCCGGTCGTCGTCTCCGGGCTGCCGAACATGACGCCGATCTTCTCGCGGATCTGGTTGATGAACAGCACCGCGGTGTTCGAATGGCTGATGGCGCCGGTCAGCTTGCGCAGCGCCTGCGACATCAGGCGGGCCTGCAACCCCACGTGCGAATCGCCGATCTCGCCCTCCAGCTCCGCCTTGGGCAACAGCGCCGCAACCGAGTCCACCACGATGATGTCCACCGCGTTGGACTTCACCAGCGTCTCGACGATGTCCAGGGCCTGCTCGCCGTAGTCCGGCTGCGAGATGAGCAGCTCATCGAGGTTCACGCCAAGCTGGCGGGTGTACTTGGGGTCCATGGCGTGTTCCACATCGATGAACGCCGCGACGCCGCCCATGGCCTGGGCACTGGCGACCGCATGCAGCGCGACGGTGGTCTTGCCGGACGATTCGGGGCCGAAGATTTCGATGATGCGCCCCTTCGGAAATCCCCAGCACCCCAACGCGCGGTCCAGCGAGATGGAACCGGTGGAGATGGCCGAGATCATGGTGGCACCGGCGTCATCGCCAAAGCGGCGGATGATGCCGTCGCCGTGGTTCTTGCGGACGCTGGCCAGGGCGTTCTCGAGGGACTTCTCGCGCTCGGAGGCGGGGGCGGCGGCGCTGCGGGCTTTCGGGGCCATGGGTCGATTTCCTTGGTTGATGGCGATGCGCAGAGTGGGGCAAAGAAGGATGATGGTGGTCAAGAGGAAATCGAAGAAAAGGCGAATGTGGGCCCGGCTTCCCCTTGTCAGGCTACGCCGCGGCAAGCCCCCCCCTCGATAGAGAACAAGCCCGGGCCATGGAATCAAATGTCTCTCCCATTAGGTGGGGCCCATTCCCGCCCGCTGTCTCCGTCGCCCCTGACGTACCTGCTGTCCCTCGTCCGATAATCCCCACACCCACAGACCTGTGGCTTGACTGCCGGGTCATCGTGCTGCAACAGTGCCGCGACGCGGGGAATGTGCAGCAGCCGGTTCGGCCTTTGCCCGGCGGACAGGATGGACGAAGCGGACAAGATGATTCCGTGCGGGATTCTTCGGGGGGTCCCGTGGGGGATTTGAGTGGTTGGGCCCACATTGTTCGTTTCGTCCATCCCGTCCACCGGGATCGAAGTGCAAAAATCACTATTCAAAAACGGCTCACTTTCGGTCCGGGGCCGGGGACTTGTCATTCCGCCTTGATCCCCGGCCGCCGGAACGCAGCATGCCTCCACACTGCTGAACAGAAATCAGGGGGATTTCCGTGACACTTTCGACTTTTTCCAGACGCAGGGCGATTCTCAAGGCCTTGGCGCTGGTGGTGACTCTCGGGGGGGTGGCGCCCGTCGGCGTCAGCGCGCAGGAAGAGTCCGCGCCCGCCTTGGCCGACGCGCCCTTGGCGGACCGCCCACCCCTGTCCGCCATCGGCCAGCAGGACGTCCTGTTCACCGCATCGGACCGCGATTGGACGCGCGAGGAATTCGAGGCAGCCACGCGCTTTGTGCCCCCGCCTTCGCTGCGCATCATCAACGAGCTGGAGGTTCCCTTTGACCGCTACCTGCCCAGCCAGATCGAGGCGGCCATCCGCGAGACGGTGACGAACCTGGCCGCGGGAGCGGCCGCCCGCGAGCGCGGCCTGCAAGTGCCCGACCCGGATGAACTCGAGCGCGGCAGCAATGACGTCGCCGTGCGCATCTGGCTGCGCCGCAACGGCGTGATGGAAGCCTCCCGGATCAACGATGCCGACGTGGAGGCGTTTCGCGAGCAGCACAGGGACAAGCTCATGCTGGAGGAGACCCTGAAGCTGCGGCACATGTTCTTCCCCACCTACGAGGAAGTCACCGTCGAGGAGGGCGACACGCTGGAATCCCTCTCCGAGCGCATCAATGGCGACCGGGCGAAGGCGAGTCACATCCTCAGGGCCGACACGCGCGAGAACCGCGCCGGGAAGGATTCCCACGTGACCGGCAAGACCGAGCCCGACGAGCCTCTTCAGGCGGGCGAAGTGCTGCTGGTCCCCATGGGCGAGGAGAAGGCCGCGGAGGTGGAGGCCTTGGCGCGCGAAGGATACCAGCGCGTGATGAACGGCGAGGACTTTGTCGAAGTCGCCAAGGAGATGACCGGCAATCCCAACGCCGCTTCGCTCATCACCGTGAAGCCCGCCACCGATGAGAAGCCCATGCTGCTGGAACTGCGCACGGCCTTTGATTCCGTCGGCGACGGTGGATTCGCCGAACCTGTGCGCACGCGCCACGGCTTCCAGATCGTGATGCGCGAATCCTATCAGCCGCATCGCCTGATGACGTTGGACGAGGTGCGCGCGCGGCACCTGATGGACATTCGCCAGGACAAGGCTGTCGCCGCCTACATGAAGGCGCTGGAAAAGCTCTGGGCCGAGAGCAACGTTGTCGCCGTGGACGAGCAGGTGCTGGCCACCATCGGCACCGACGAAGCCGATCCCGAGGCGTTGATCCTGGAAGTGGACGGCCGCCGACTGACCGTCGATCAGTTCATGAACCTGCACGGCGAGGAGCTGGACGAGCTCAATACCGTCGAGGCCCGCCGTCAAAGGCTCATCGACAAGTACCGGCCGCTGCAGGAAGCGGTGATGATGTGGGACATCGAGCGACTGGGCATCCGCGACACGCAGGACTACAAGCTCGGAGTCGAGCTGTTGGAGGCAACCCTGCTGACGCCGGTGATCATCAATGAGTTGATCGAGGAGCGGCTGGAGGAACCCACCGAGCAGGAGCTGCGCGAACGCTTCGAGCGCGATGCCGACAATCTCTCGCAGGTGCCGTCGGCCTATGTGTGGCGCATCACCGTCACCGCCGACACCGAAGCGCAGCCCGGCACCGAGGAATACCGCAACGCCGCGCGCGCGAAGCTGCAGGAGCTGTCACGCATGATGGCCGAAGTGCACAACGTGGAAGAGTTCGAGAAGCTGGCCCGCGAATACAGCGAGGACGAGTTCGCCTCGGTGGGCGGTCGTGTGGGGCGCGTGAACTCCTACCAGGAGGAAGGCTACTACAAGCAGGTCATCGATCGCATGAACGGCCGCGGCGTCGTCGGCCCCATCGTCAACGGCCGCGAGCTGCAAGGCTATTGGGTCGAGGAGGTGTTCGACTCCTCCGAGACGGCGTTCAACGACGTGAAACACATCCTGCGGTACAATGAGTTGTCCGAGCGGCGCTTGCGCCTGGGTCGCCTGGCCGAGCGCGAGTTCCTCGAATCGGCCAACCTGCAAGTCATGTTCGACAGTGGCGAGGAAGAGAAGAAGGGGGAAGAGACGGAGTAAGGGAGCAGCTCTTGAACGGAGCTTTTCTGAATTCCATATTTTGAATCCCCTATTCCAAACCTACTTGCCAACCACCCGCTTCCACTGCTCCTCGGCCGCGGCGGCATTGGCGGCCGGGTCGGCGAGGAACTCCGCCCGCGCGTCGCCGTAGATCCCCTTGTAGAACAAATGCAGCCGGCCGTCGTGCACCGTGAAGGTCGACGCGTCGGCCTCCACCTGCTCGCCGCGTGCCATGGCCATCGCACACCAACCACCGGCCGCGGGGAGGTACTTCTCCGGATCCGCCGCGAAGCGCCGGCGATCGTCCGCCGTGGCAAATCGGTAGGTGATTCCCCGGTAATCGCAGGCCAGCGAAGCGAGCCCCGCGACAGGCGCTCCTCCGGCTTGGTACGAAACCAGGTCCATCCCATCCGCCGCCACGCCGTTGTCCAAGGCAAACCGGGTGATGGCCGGATGACGCCATGCCCGCGACAGGCGCGTGTTGAGCGATCGCAGGTTCGGGGTGCGCCGGCCGCCGCGCTCATAGACCTTCTCCAGCGGTTTGTCCGCACCGCGCTCGAAGATGAGCGAAGCGGGCAGGTCGGACTCGCGCACGGCCAATGATTCCGGAGCCGCATTATCCCCATCGGCCAGCACCAACAAGGGGAGCTCCCGCGCCGCGGCCAGCTCCGCCTCACCCACCGGCAGGATCACGATGTGGCGCACACCGGCGACCTCGACGCCATCGTTGGCGACCGCCTTGGCGAACTCCGCCAGATCCGGCGCGGCCTCGGCCTTGAGCAGATGAATCGCAGCGTAGGGAGCCGCTTGCCGGGCAGCGCGCAGGCGTTCCGGGGTATAAGACTGCACCTCCGCAGAGAGCGGCGACGTCAAGAACGCCAGCATGACAACAAGCACACTCCATGCGATGCAATGCTTACGGGCTTGACGCATGAAAAACTCCTCCGGTCGGGGCACTTCCATTGCTGCGTTAGGAAGATTTAATGAGTGCCCTTCCTTTATCGGGTCAGATTGCTACATGAAGCAGCGGTAGAGAGTCAACCGCCACCCACACTCCCGGAAAGTTCAGGACGCAATACATGGCGAAGCGTGATTATTACGAGGTTCTCGAGGTGGATCGCAACGCCTCGCAGGCCGAGATCAAGAAGGCCTTTCGCAAGATCGCGATCCGGTTTCACCCCGACAAGAACCCCGACGATCCGGAAGGGGCCGCGGAAAAATTCAAGGAAGCTGCAGAAGCCTACGAGGTTCTGGGCGACGAGGAGAAGCGCGCGCGCTACGACCGCTACGGGCACGAGGGCCTGAAGTCGGCCTTTGGCTCCGGCGGATTCCAGTGGAGCGATTTCCATCACGCCAGCGAGATGCAGGACATCTTTGGCGACATCTTCAGCGCGTTCTTTGGCGGCGGCGGTGGCTTTGGCGGGCGTCGCGGTCCTGCTCGCGGCCGCGACATTCGCATCCGCTATCCCATCACGCTCGAGGAAGCCTTCGAAGGCAAGCAGGCCAAGGTCGCCTTTGAACGGCGGGAGACGTGCGAGACCTGCAATGGCTCCGGCGCCGCGCCGGGGAGCGGCCGCAAGACCTGCACGCGGTGCGGCGGCGCCGGTGCGATTCGCCTGCAGCGCGGGTTCTTCTCCGTGCAGACCACCTGCGACCAATGTGGCGGCGCGGGCACCATGGTGGAAAAGCCGTGCCCAACCTGCAATGGCACGTGCCATGTCGCCAAGAAGGCCACGGTCAGCTTTGACATCCCGCCCGGCGTGGACAACGGGATGCAGATGCGCATCCGCGGCGAGGGTGAAGCGGCGCCGGGCGGTTCTGGTGCCGGCCACGGGGATCTCTACGTCAGCTTCGAGGTGAAGGACCACGACACCTTTGCCCGCGAGGGCCGGGATGTTTACCTTGATTGCCCGCTGAGTTTCTCGCAGGCTGCCTTGGGAGCGGCCATCACGGTGCCGTCACTGCATGGAGACCAGCAGCTCGATGTGCCACCGGGTACGCAGAGCCTGAAGGTCTTTCGCCTGAAGGGGAAGGGAATGCCCGACGGCCAAGGGGGATTTGGCGACCAGTACGTGCGCGTCAACGTGGTGACTCCCACGCGCCTCAACGAGCGGCAGAAGGAACTGCTGCGCGAATTGGCCAAGGAGTCCAACGAGGATCTGAAGCCGCACCGCAAGAAGTCCTTCTTCCAAAAGGTGCGCGATACCATCGAGGATGTCGTGGGATGACAAAGGCACTGCTGGTGCTGTCGATGCTCTTGGCGGTCTTCATGCCCGGAGTGATTCGCGGCGAGACGACGCTGGATGTGATGACATTCAACATCCGCTACGGCACCGCCAACGACGGGCCGAACCATTGGGACCTGCGGCGGGATCTTGTCGCCGACGTCATCGCACGCCACGATCCCGATGTGGTGGGATTGCAGGAGTGCCTCGAGTTCCAGGCGGAGTACATCGTCGAACGCCTGCCGCAATACCGCTATGTCGGTGTCGGGCGAAACAGGGACGGCGGCGGCGAGATGAACGCCATCCTCTACAAGCACGACACGCTGGTCCCGCTGGAAGTCGAGAACACCTGGTTCGCCGAGAATCCGGAGGAGCCCGGCGGCAACTGGCACGACTCGGCCTTCCCGCGTATCGCCACGCGCGTGCGCCTCTGGCACCGCACAGACGAGAGATCCGTCAGCGTCATCAACACGCACTTTGATCATGTCGGTGAAATCGCGCGGCGGGAGAGCGCCAAGTTCATCGCCCTGCGCGCCGGGTACCTGCCGGATTCGGAACCGATCGTTGTGATGGGCGACTTCAACTCCATCGCCGAGAAGTCCGAAGCCTGGACCATCATGATTGAAGGCGGGTTGAAGGACGCATGGCTGGTCGCCCCGCTGCGCCGCGGTCCTGCGGCAACCTTTGGCGCGTGGAAACCCGTCGATCCCCAATCGGACCGCCGCATCGATTGGATCCTGTTCCGCGGGCCCGTGCATCCGGAGTCCATCGTGGCCATTGAAGACAATGTCGATGGGCGCTTCCCATCAGATCATCTTCCGGTGCAGGCCCGGCTGATACTGGAGGACTGATCAGCAGGGGAACGTGCTGTGCCAGAGCCGGGGAAAGACTAGCACATGCGAAACGGAGCGCTCCAACCCGCCAACGACTGCCTCGCCCTGGCCCGCGAGGTGGCGGGTGCGGACACCGCCTTTTTCCATCAATTGCTGACGGCCTTCGTGCAGGATTGCTCCGCTCGCGCACAAGCCACCGCGGCAGCACAGCGCACGGGTGATTGGCACGAAGCCGCGCGGCTGCTACATTCGCTCAAGGGTTCCGCCCTCAGCATTGGCGCCAACAACATGGCACACGCGGCAGCACAGGCCCAAAGGGCCATGGAGTCCGCCGATCGGGAAGCGGCACGCGATGCCATGGCCGCCTTTTATCACGAGTTCGACACTGTCTTGGCGGCCATCCGCCGGGAAGGGGTCGGCTGAAGCGCGCGCGTCATGAAGATCCTCCTGGCGGAAGACGACCTGATCAGCCGGATGATGCTGGCCCATCTGCTGGAGAGTTGGGGGCATGAGGTCACCGCTGTGCAGGACGGCGCGGAGGCCATGGCGGCCGCGCGCACGACCCGGCCTGAAGTCGTCATCAGCGATTGGGCCATGCCCCGCTTGTCGGGGTTGGAATTGTGCCGAGGCATTCGCAATGTATCCAACACGGGCTTCCTGTACTTCATCCTGCTGACGGCGCGGGAGGGAAGCCGCCAGAGCCTGGATGAAGCCTACGAGGCGGGCGTCGATGATTTCCTGGCCAAGCCTTGTCATCCGCAGGATCTGCGCGCGCGGCTGCGCGTGGCCGAGCGCGTGGCCCGGCTGGAGGACGCCCTGCAGGCGCGTATCTCCGAGTTGGCCCGCACGAACGAGAAGATGCGCAGCGACCTGCGCGCCGCCGCGCGCATCCAGGAAGGCCTGCTCCCGACAAAGCCACCGAAGGTGGACGGATGGAACTTTGCCTGGCAATTCGTCCCCTGCGAGGAACTGGCCGGCGATTTCCTCAACGTCTTTACCATCGATGATGAGCGTGTGGGGTTGTATGTGCTCGATGTCAGCGGCCACGGCGTCGCCGCCGCCCTGATGTCGGTGACGCTGAGCCGCCTGCTGTCGCCATCGGCCGAGCGCTCGGTGCTCTTTCGCCGTCGCGGCGATGGGACCTTTGAGCCCGTGCCGCCCGCGCGGGTGATGCATTTTCTCAACAGCCGCTTCCAAATCACCGACACTCCGGACGGACAATACTTCACGATCTTCTACGGCATCCTGGATGTCCGCAATGCGCACCTGCGCTATGCGGTTGCGGGGCATCCGGCTGGGATCGTCGTGCGAGCCGATGGCACCTCGCATCGACTGGAAGGTGGTGATCTGCCCATTGGGTTTCTGGAGGATGCCGAGTACCACGAATGGGAGATGGAGATCTCGCCAGGCGACAGGATCTATCTGTTCTCCGATGGCTTGACAGAGATCACCAACACACTGGGTGTGGAGTATGGCGAGGCCCGGCTGGCCAGTTTCCTGCACGATCCTGCAACGCCGCTGGGACAAAACGTCGGCACCATCGTCAAGCAAGTCCTGGAATGGCATGGAAAGCGCACGCCCGAAGATGACATCTCGGTGCTGGCCCTTGAGAGATCACTGGCCTGAATGCGCCGAAGTCCCGCAAGGCATTACCCCCAATTGGGGGCTCAATCCCATGGAGGTCGCGAATTGACCAGATTGTTGATGTGCAGCTTGATGGCAGTGATGTTGTGGGGATGTGGACAGCAACCGAACCAGACCAGCAACACCTCCCAAGCCGCCGGTGAAACCGGCACAGCCGCGACAGCCGACACAGTCGCTCTCGGGCAACCGTTGCCGGATTTTGAAGGGACCACCTTTGACGGCGAGACCCATCGTCTTTCCGACCTAATGGACGGCGAACACTACACCGTCGTCGTCTTCCACTCCCCCACCTGCCCGTGCGCGCGCACCTGCGCCGTCGCCATCTCGGAGCAGCTCACCCCGGAGGCCTACCCGGACGTGCGTTTCCTGGGTGTGCTGCCGGATTCGAACTGGGACGCGGATTGGATGCGCGAGGACCTGGAGAAGCAGCAGGCCGAAGGCATCGTCACGTTCCCC
>CAZVAQ010000051.1:0-21516 GCA_964625145.1 uncultured Candidatus Sumerlaeota bacterium | reverse complement strand
AGCGTCGTCCCCGCCGCCGAGGACATGCGCGCCCGCGTCCCCGACCAGCTCAAGAAGATGTCCGGCATGTTCGCCCGCACCGCCACGGCCCGTGGCAAGGGCCAGGCCCCCGACGCCGAAGCTCGCAAGAAGACCCGCCGTGGACCGCGCGAACGCGAGGCTGAAGACGCCGAGGAGTCCATTGCATCGGCAGAGGATGCCGCCACCAAGCCTGAAGGCGCCACCGACGACAAGACTGTCCGCCGGCGCCGACGCGGCGGACGCGACCGGCGCGGCGCTCGCCCGGAAGGTGCCGCTCCCCCGCCGCCGCAGCAATCCGCAGAAGGCGCATCGCCACAACCCGGCGACGGCCACAAGCCGCAGCGCCCCATGCGTCGCCGTGGCCGCGGAATCGTGCGCGGCGGCAGCGCCCCCAACGCCGCCTCACCGTCGCGCCCAGCCCCGCCAAGCGACAAGCAGCCCTCACCCCCCAAGCCCCACAAACCCGCCGGCGACTCCGGCCGCCGCGGCCGACGGAGAGGAAGGGGGAGGGGGAAGGATGAAGGATGAAGGCAAAAGGATGAAGTATAAGGGGGGGTATATTGTGGGTATTGCGTTTATGAATGAGTGCAAGCTGTGTGAATTTCAAGATAAAGTGGCTGGGGCATCCTGCCATTTTGCAGTCAGCTCGACAGTTTGAACTTTGACAACAAGGAAAGTGCCGCAGGCGTCTCGCCTGCACATTCTTTGATGAGCCTCATGATTTGGAAGGCATGACGCGCGTGTTGACATTCCAGTAACGCCAACACGCGCATCAACTATTCAGCATCACGCCTGATACTTCCACTCACCATCAATCATGGTGCCCAGGACCTTGATGTCCTTGATGGCGTGGGGATCGACTTTGTGCGGGTCGGATTCCAGGACCACAAGGTCCGCATAGTACCCGCCAGTCAGGCGCCCCTGCACGTTCTCCAACCCGGCCGCAAACGCCGGACCGATCGTGTATGCCCGGATTGCCTCGTCCACCGTGACTCGGGCTTCCGGCCACCATCCTTCGGGTCCCGGATAGCCGTCCGTACGTCGACGCGTCACCGCCGCGTGGATTCCCCACAGCGGATTGAACGGCTCCACCGGCGCGTCGCTGCCAAAGGCAACCGTCACGCCGCGGTTCAATTGCTCCCGCGCGTTGTATCCCAACCGCGCCCGGTCCCCCCACCAACGGTTTGCCATGTCGATGTCGGCCGTCGCATGGATCGGTTGGATCGAGGCGATGACATCCAGCTCCGCCAACCGCCCCAAGTCATCGGGATGGACCAATTGCACATGCTCGATGCGATGGCGCCGTGCATCGCGCGGAATGCCGAGGCGTTTCTCTTCTGCGCGCACGTCGGCGTACACATCCAACACATCGCGCACGGCCAGATCGCCAATGGCATGGATGGTCGAAGGGAAACCCTGCCGCGTTGCCTCCAGCACCAACCGGCGCATGTCATCCTTTGGCGTGATGCGCACACCGGTGTTGGTGGGATCCCCCTCCACCGGTTCAATCATCAGCGCCGTCACCGCACCCAACGCGCCGTCCGCAAAAATCTTCAAGCCGCCAATCCGCAGCCAATCATCGCCAAACCCCGACCGCAGGCCCAGCGCATGCGCGTGGCCGATGAAGGGATCGTTGATGTTCTTCAACACGCGCATGCCGAGCGACCCGCGCGAGCGCTGGAGCTGCAGCGCGGCGAAGGACGTCGGCCCGTCAAAGTCATGCACGCCTGTCAGCCCTTCGCGCCATGCGGCCTTTTGCGCGGCGTCCATGGCATCGGCGGATTCCTCCGCGGTCGGTTGCGGCACGATGGCGGTGATCAGCTCCATCGCCTCTTCAAAGAACACACCCGTCGGCCGCCCCTGTGCGTCGCGTCCCAGCTTCCCCATCGGCGGATCGGCCATGTCGTCGGTGATGCCGGCCAGCTTCATGGCCAGCGAGTTCGCCCATCCCGCGTGACCGCTGCGCGATTTCAGGTTCACCGGGTTGTTCGGCGCCACCGCATCCAGGTCCGCAGCCGTGGGAAACTCGTTCGGCGTGTCCTCCCAATCGCCCTGTGCCCATCCAAAGCCGATGATCCATTCCCCCGGCGGCGTGTTGCGGGCGCGCTCGGCGACGCGTTCCAGGCACTCCTTCTTCGTCGTCACGTACTCCATCCGCACGCGGCGATAATTGAGACCCACCCATTGCCAGTGGATATGCGCATCGATGAAGCCCGGAAAGACCGGCGCGCCGCCCAGGTCATGCACCTGCGGGTTGGGGCCCAGCAGGGCGCGCACTTCCTCCCCCCCGGCGGCGAGAACCCGGCCGTTGCGAATGGCGAGATGGGTGGCGATGGCTGGCTCGGCCAGAGTATGGATGCGGCCGTTCTTGAGAAGAATCTCGCGGGTGTGGGAAGTCGATGACATCGGGGCGTGGGGTTTCCTTTCCAATTGGTTGGGAAAGAAGTCTCCGCCCCCGCACGGTGGTCAACGCCGGAAAAAGCCGTCGTTCCGTGGTTTTTCAGCCCGTCTCTCCGTGAAGCGAGCGCAGGTAGCTATAGTGCGAGGGGAGGTGGCGCAGGCCCTTCTGCCCCAGTGTGCGCTGATCCGCGAACCACTTGTCGATCAGGGCGGAGTGACGGCGGTAGATGCTCGTCATCAAGGTCGGAGTCCGCGGCAGGCGATCCATTCCGGCCAGGATGAAGGTCCATGAGTCGTGGTTGAAGAATAGATGCCGATAGGGCAGATCCATGTTCGATGGCCAGCGGTGACTCCAAAGGTCCAGGCGTTCTTTCAACGGGTCCGGCACCTTCGCCTCGTGGCGGAAGAACCTCCAGTAGGGCGTGTCCTCGCGTTGCGTCAGGATGTAGTGCAGCAGGACAAAGTCGTGGATTTCCCGGTAAGCCTGATGAACGTGTTCATTGTACGCCCGAGCAAGCGCGGGATCGAAATCACGATCGGGGAAATGTTCCAGCAGATACTTGATGCCGAACTCGATCAGGTAGATCCCCGTCGACTCCAGCGGTTCCAGAAATCCGCTGGAGAGTCCTATGGCGACGACGTTCTTCTCCCAGCATCGTTCATTGTACCCCACGCGGATCTTCAGCAGGCGGGTCTCCATGTCCTTCGAATCGGGGCCAATATATTCGCGCAGGTCATCGACCGCCTGCTCGTCGCTTTGGAACGCGGATGCATACACATGGCCGATGCCGCGCCGCTGGTAGAGGCCAATGTCCCAAAACCATCCGCTCCCCCGCGCAACAGCGCGCGTGTAGCTGCGGATCGTCGTCGTCCCCGGCGGATGCGGCACCTGCATCGCCACCGCCCGGTCATTGATCAAGGTATCGCCGAAAGAATGAAGGGACACATTGTAGACCTGGTTGATCAATAGACCACGAAAGCCCGAGCAGTCGATGAACAGATCCGCCGGCAATTCACCGTGCTTCTCCGTCACCACCACATCCAACATGCCGTCCTCGCGCAGGCGCGTGCCCGTGACGTTGTCTACCACATGACGCACTCCGCGCGAGACGAACGTATCGCGCAGGAACCGGCCGAACTTTGCCGCGTCGATGTGATAGGCATACCGGAACGGCGACTGGAAATCCGGCATGCGCTCGTCCCGCGGCGCCAGACACTGCCCGCACAGCACCGCATGCGGGCCGATGGCGTGGGCATAGGGTGTCGGGTCGCCGGCCAACCGCCGCTGGTGCCATGCGGCCGCGGGCGAAATGCCGGAAATGCTGCCGGGATAGCAGAACGGGTGCAGGTAGGCGTCATCCTCCTTCCCCGTCTTCCAACCCCGGAACTCGATGGCCAACTTGAAGCCACCCTCGCAGGCGCGCAGGAAATCGCGCTCGCTGATGTGCAGCCGCGACAGCGTCTCCGCAAGAGTGGGCACCGTCGCCTCCCCCACACCGACGATGCCGATGTCCTCGGATTCCACCAACGCGATGTCCACCGTTCGTGGTACACCGGGCGGATTCAGGATGCTGTCCAGATAACCCGCAGTCAACCAACCGGCCGTGCCGCCACCGACGATCAGGATCCTGTCGATGGCCTTGGGGTTTTCCATGTGTAGCCGCTATTGTCGGTTGGCCGGCTGTGTCGGGCTGCTGCCCATGCCGGACTAGGACTCGATGCGCACCGGGGGCCGGTTGTCGCGCTCGTTCATGCGCTGCTCGATGACATTGAGCCCGTAGAGGAACATCGCAATGCCCGCGGCCAACAGGATGATGAACAACACCACCGTCACCGTGATGCTGCGGCTCAGGATCTTCCCGGTCTGCTCCTTCACGATCGGGCGGACGTTGTTGCTCAGCTCCTGGTTGACCGTCGTGCGCGCCGTCTCCGTGATCAACGCGGGCAACTTCTGCTCGGCGACATAGCCCACCTGACGCTCTGCCAACTCCGGCAGCGATTCCCGCGCGATCAATGGCACAAGCTTCTGCGCCTGCTGGTGAATGATCTCGACGATGGACTGGCCGATCTCCTCCGCGCTCTTCTCGGCGGCGGACTTGACCTTTTGTTCCACTTCCCGCGGCAGCGTCGCGTCCATCTGCTCGCGCAGACGGTCCTGCACCTGCCCCGGCAGGATTGCGTCCACCGTGTGGCGCACCGCCGCTTCCGTCTGCTCGGCCAGGATCACATTCATCGCGTCGGTGACCTTGCGCTCGGCGATCTTCTCGATCATCGATCGCGCCACTTCCTGCACGGTCAGCTTGACCAGCTCCTGCTCCTTCTCCTGGGCCAGGGATGTCACCCGGCTTTCCACCTCGCGCTTGGCGCGCTGGTCGATGATCGACACGATCGATTGAATCGCGCGCTCGACGATGATCTGGATCTTCTTCTCCACTGCGATCTGGATCTTCTGCTCGGCCAACGTCTGCATGTGCGACTCGGCCGCCTGCTCCAGATACCGCTCGGACATGTCGCGGATCTTCTTCTCGTCTATGACCTCGCGTACCTTGACCAGCAGGCGCTCCGGGGTGAAGGGCTTGGTCAGCCAACCCGTCGCCCCCTTCAGCGGTACGCTCTCCAGCAGATCCATGCTGTCCTCGGGGATCAGCAGCAGCACCGGGATGCGGTAGGTGTCCGTGTCGGTGGTAATCTGACGGGTGGTCTCCAAGCCATCCAGCCCATCGAGGGAACTGTCGACAAGGATCACGTCGAAGTTTCGGATCTCAGGATGGGTCACCGCCGCCAGGCCATTGCCCGCGATCGTCACCCGAAAGCCATGCTCCTCGAGCACCGCCTTGCTGATCTCCTGGATGGTCGACGAATTGTCGACGACGAGGACGCGTTCGCCTCCGGGCATGGTGGGCACTCCAAGCGGTCTGATCCTACAACAACTACTTCAACATCGGAGCCAAGTGCTCCTTGATCGAAAAAGGCCCGTGGTAACGTACCGTCGCCACATCAAACCGTGCGACCACTTCGCGCACAATCCGCGCGGTGGCCGACTCTCCCAGCGACTGGCGCAGGTCCGAATGAATCACTCGGATGGTATTCACCAACGCCTCCCAGGCGTCCTGGTAGCACTCCTCCGTCAGCTCGGCAAAATCACAGGCCGCCAGCACCGCCTCCATCCGCCGTGCACTCAGACGTTCTCCCTGGACCTCGACAAGGTCCGCACGAGTGTAGCCCTGCGAGACCAGCAACCAGCGCTGTCCCAGCAACGACCGCTCGAAGGAGCGAGTCGCTGTCTGATATTCCTTGGAACCCAAGGCATCGCCGAACAGCTCGCTGGCAAAGTGCGCCAGCAGCCCGAGGGGCGAAATGAACTCCATTGCCTGCCCGCCACTGCGGCCCGCCTTGTCAGACTTGCCGAGGAGCCCCCCCAGAATGCCGCTGCTGCGCCCCTTCTCGCCACTGCCCGCCGGGGCATTACCCTTGGCAGAGGAAGCCGCACCATTGCCGCCACGGGCTGGAACCAACTCCACGATCCCGTCACGCAGGAACTGATACAGGATGTGCTGCACCTCGAAATTGCCCATGGTCGAGCGGTTGACGATCGCCCGCACGGTGAACCGACCATTGATGTGCGACAGCACCCGCCATTCCGCAGGTCGCAGCTTCAGATTCAACTTGTTGTCCGAGAAGATCGCCCGGGGCCGCAGCACCAACCCGTCGTGCGGAATCAGTTGGCGGATTTGCTGCCACTCATCGTTGCGCCGGGTCCCCTCGATGATCATCGGGCCGATCTCAATCTGCACGATCGGCGGGCCCAACGACTCCTCCGTGCGCGGCTCAAAGACAAACTCTCCGGTCCCCCATCCAAACAGGGTCCAGAGCTCCTCCTCCAACTGCAACCGCAGCGCGTCGCTGATGGACTGCTGGCTGATCAGCTCGCGCTCGACCAGAATCTCGCCAAGGCGCTTGTCAGACTCGACGCTCTTCTGCAGGGCCAACAGCCGGCGCAGTTCACTGCGCTTGACCAAACCCCGGTGCACCAGTAGGTCGCCCAAGCGGCGGCGCCGCTCGATGGCCGAACTGTTGATGATTCGGCCCTGGTTGATGGACAGCGTCACCTCGTTCCCACCCTGCTTCAGGGTGAGCACGCCGGTGGATTTGCCCATGCTGATGAACTGGAGCACTTCGGGCAGTGGTACTTGTTCGAGGCTGCCTTGCATAAACCTTGGATGACCCCCTCGCTCTGTCCCGTTGGCCGGTCACGCGCCCCCGAAAAATCAGTCCGCCTTGAACAGGTCGTCGAGTCGATCCTCGACGTCCCGCTCAATGTCGATCCGCTTGCCCGCTGGCATTCGCTTCCCGCGCACCGCATCCAACGTCTCGCGAATGGCCTTCGCGGATTCCTTGGAATACAGGCGCACCATCCCGATCGTCGTCCTGTCGTCGAAAATGACGGTCAGGATCGTATCATTGTCAACGAGGACGTTGTGGATGTGGTCCTTCTCGCCCTGGTGAAACAGGACCGAAAAGTCCGCCTCGCCGATCAGGGCGGCCATGGCACGCGTGGAGGCAAACGAGCCCGCGATCAACGCCGCCAACGCGTCGGTGTCGATGTTCTGCGTGAAGCCCTTCTTCGCGAGGCACTTGCCGTCCGCATCCACAAGGATGGCGCACTTCGCCTCGGACTGCTTGAGCATCTGCACCAGAGTCCGGTGGATCTGGGTGATCTCGGTCTTGGTGAGAATCAACGGCGCCTTGGCCATCTTTCCCTGTCCTTTCTGACGTTACGACAACCTGCGGTGCGATGACACCCTCGAAACCTCTTCATACTTCCGGCCGCTTCCAGCCATTGCATCAGACAGGCATGGATTCATGATTTGGCGGCATCACACAAATCTCCCCGCCAAAACCGTTGTACCGGACGAACAAGGCCTTCTCCGCCTCGTTCAGCGCCAGCACCTCCATCTCCGGTCCATCCTGTCCCGCTGCCGTCACGAAGGAGACAAACTCCCGCGTCGTGCCATCGAGGCTGCGCCCCTGGGCACCCTGCGAAATGAGCCGCTTGCTGACCGAACGCGTGAACATCCCCATGAACTTCAACGAGCCCGTCAGTTGATAATCGTCAGTCCCCTCAATCTTCGAAAGGGTCAATGCCCCCTTGCCAGTGCGCGATCCACGCCACAAGGCGACACAATCCTGCGAAATGAGCAGCGATGGCGCTTCCGGAGTGGCCGTCTTGGGATGATGAGCCGCGTGGGCGGCAGCCGGCTCGGCGGCCACCGGAGGAGGCGTCGGAGACTTCCGCTCGGGTGCCGCGGGCGTAGGCGTCGCCTTCGGAGGCAGAGCCGAAACCACCTCGACACCCTCTTCCTCCTCCTCCATCGGCTCGTACTCATCGTCCGACGGAGCGGCAGGCTCCGGTACCGGTGAAGGCGTGGCAGGCCGTGCCGGAGCGGCGGACGGACCGGGCACCGGAGTGGCAGGCTTGGAAGGCGAAGCCAACGCACCGCGACCCGT
The DNA here is from genome assembly GCA_964625145.1 of uncultured Candidatus Sumerlaeota bacterium. GTDB lineage: Bacteria > Sumerlaeota > Sumerlaeia > SLMS01 > JAHLLQ01 > CAYTRP01. Next base: position 13,587 of record CAZVAQ010000051.1, on the reverse strand, counting down.
GTTCAGCTTCTGGATGACCAGCGAACTGATTCCCTTGAGGGTTTCCTTCACCCCCACACCTGTCACCGCAACCGAGTCGACCACCGGAACCACTTGCGGGTCGAAAGGCTGCAGCGACTCCATCAACTCCTCGCGCGTGCAGATCTGGGGCATGTCGCGCTTGTTGAGCTGCAACACCCAAGGAATCCCCTCGTCATCGTCCGGACCCGTCTGCAGCCGGTAACCGTACTCGGTCAGGTTGGCCTTCAGGTTCTCGAAGGACTCGATGTTCTCCTGCAGGCGATCCCTCTGGCTGTCGGCGACGAAGACGATGCCGTCCACGCCCCGCAGCACCAGCTTGCGGGTGGCGTTGTAATAGACCTGCCCCGGCACCGTATAGAGCTGAAACTTGGTCTTGAAGCCCTTCACTTCCCCCAGATCAAGCGGCAGGAAGTCGAAGAACAGCGTGCGGTCCTGCTCCGTTGCCAGCGACACAAGCTCCCCACGAAACTTGCCGGGCACCGTCTTGTGCACATGCTGCAGGTTGGTGGTCTTTCCGCAAAGACCACACCCATAGTACACAATCTTGCAGGAGATTTCCTTGAAGGCGTAATTGAGGGTTGCCATCTTTTGTTATGGAGTTCCTCGCGGGGAAGTTGTCCCTCTGTGGGGAGCGCCGTGGAGGGGTGGCTTCATGATCTAGACGCCAATGCCAATGTCGTTGAGCCGGGTCGACGCCGCCCGCATCTCAATGCGCACAAGCCCCAGGTTCGCCTCGGGGCCAGCCACGCACACGAGAAAACCCGAGCGGGTCGAGTTGAAAAACAGCTTGTTGCGATCGGTCTCCACGATGAACGAGACCAACTCGCCCTGCTCCATCTTCTTCGTGGCCTTCTCCGTCGCGTTGATGATCGAGGAGGTCAGCGCCCCGATCATCTCCTCGTTCAACTCCGTCGCAAAGTCCGAAGCCACGATGATTCCATCGGCGGCGACAACGAACGAGCCGATGACTCCAGGGGTCTTGTTCAGTTCCGACAACGTGCGTTCCATCTGAATGGCTCCCGACTGTCATTTCTCCGTCTGCTTTGGGTCCTCCGCCGCATCCAACGGCCGAGCCCCGGGGGGCCAGGCTAACGCTTTGTTGTGACCCGGTTTCGTTTCACCCCGGTCACAAAGATGTCAAGCCCGGTACTATTCCCCCATCTTCGCTCTCATCTGCTCACTCCTGCTGCCATGGGCGGCAGGGCGGGATACTTCCACTGCAGGAACTCCTGGGTGGTCTTCGACAGGATCCCCGTCCGCGCCAGGCACTCCGAAGCCGGCACGCGGGTATTGTAGACCAGGACCAGACCGAAATTCGAATCCAGCGAGGTCACATACACCAGATGATCCCGGTTCTCCACCAACATCCCCGACCCCTTGCCCAAGCCACCGGCCTGCATGGCCTCACCAGCACGCTCGCGGGCCCCAGCCAGCAAGGCCGTCAGCGTCTCGCCATTGAGCCGCGGTGAAAGCTCTCGCCACACGGGCAGTCCCTCACTGCTGAGGATCACGAATCCCTCCAGCCCCGGGCTCTTCTTGATCACACCGGACAACTCCTCATAGCTGAAGACCTGGATGAAGCCGCCCTTCGGAGAGGCTGCATCGTGGACCGCCTGCCGAATGTCGGAGATCGTCGGCGCGGGAGCGGGTTGGTCGCTCACTCCCGCCAAACGCCGGGTCATCGCCTCTCCAAAGCTGCCAGGCATCATCTTCTCCACCAAGTGAATCGCCACGAACATCATGAAAGTCACATGAAGAATGGCCGCCACGGGATTGCTCAACAGGTTCGCCAACGCACGCTGGGCGCTCATCGCCACATCATCCCGGAAAACCCCCGCCAACATCACGGCCGCGATGCAAAACAGCACCCGCACAGTCACCATGCCCACTGAAGCCGCCAAGGCCACCAGCAGCGAGATTCGACTGTTGGACCAAAGCGTTGCGGCAAAATAGACACCCACCTCCATCACCAGCAGCACGATCCCGAGGCTGACGACATCCTGCACCGTCGCGGTAGTGTAGGCAAACGCCATGGGGATGGCGATCAAACCAAGGATGGCCAGAAAGACGATTGTGCTCGCGCGATTGATGGCCAACATGAACGATTACTCCCTTTCAAGGGCTCTCAGTGACCGGGTCTCCACTCAGGAGACCTCGGCATCGGCTCCCCGGCGAATCTCGGGACACACCTGATCGAGCAGTTGCATCGTGCGAAGCAGGAAACGCCCGGCATGGGCGATGGTGGGATCCACTGCAACCACAACCAGACGTCTCTGCCGGCGTACGGTGATCATTAGCGCCCTCTGGGTCTCGATCAAGGTCGACGACAAGATGCCACCGTCCAGATCATGGCAAGCCGTCGCGACCTCCTGAAACAACACGTCCGCAGAGTCGATATACCCCTGAACGCCTTCAACACAAGATTTGCCCGAATCGAGATCTATCACCCCAATGGTATGGATCAGCCCCAGAGGCGCCAACCCCTCCCGAAGCTTCCCCACCAGATCCTCCATCGAGACAAACTTCGCCGGCCGGCGCGGTTCCTGCGCCTCCGGTGGCAGCCGGACCTGATCCGAGGCACGCTCGACCGACAGGGCCTTCAAGTCCTGGGACAGGATCTGGACTTCCGGGTCGAGCAGGTGATCTCGCTCCAACTCCGCCAGAATGCCCATGGCCATCTGGATTTTCCCCAGATTTCCGAGCGCCCGCGCCTTGGCAACCTTGAGCGACTTGCTCGGCGGCGCCAGTCGTTCGGCCCGTTCCACCTCCCGCAAGGCCGGCTCGTACCGCCCCAAATCTGTCAGCAATCTTACCAGCAAGGAGCGGCCCGCCGCCGAATCCGGCGTGGATTCCAAGCCGCGCTGGCAATGTTCCAAAGCCTCGGCAAACCGCCGCTCGCGCCGCAAAGCCTGACACAACGGGATATACGCCAGCGGGTTGCGCCCCGTCAGGTATTCCGCCTCGAATCTCGCGATGTCTCGCGTTCCTGCGGCCATGGGAGCGTGCAAGCGGTGCCCGAAGTATCGTTGAAGGGCCTTCTTATTCAGGGCATCCGGGTCGAAAAGTCAACGGCCGGATATAAGGTTTAGCCGCGCCTGTCCCGGCGCATCATGCCTCAATAGTCCCAATCCCTGATCCCAATGGGGGGGGAACGCAAGGACGATGTTGCGAAAGAGGCCACATAAAGCGACACTCCCCTGCCGCGCTATAGAGCGGCAGGGGCGAAAACGACTCAAATCAAGGCACCAAACAGCACCCCGACAAACGAACGGATCACACCCTGCTCCTCGCTCGCCTCAAAGGACTCGCCCACCTGGTTCACCGCCTTCTGGGCATCCTCGTACAGCGAAGGATCGTTCACCAACCGGCCCAAGGTTCCTTCCCCCTCATTAACCTTGGCGGCAATCTCATTGAAGTTGCGCGTGGCCTCTTCAATGCGCGGGCCCACGTCCGACAAGGAGGCCAGGAAGCTGTCGATCTCATCGCGCCGGTCAGCCAGCAACGTCTGGATCTCCTTCCCCGCCTTGCTAAGGTTCTGGAATCCCTCCTCCGCCCGCGTAATGTGGGTGTCGTCATAAATCAGCTTGTACAGCGTCCCCTCCTCGTTGGTGCGGGCATCGGCCACCAACTCCTGCAGATCCTTCGACAGGGCATTCAGGTCATTGTAGAGTCCATCGTCGGCAAACAGCTTGCCGATGGTGCCCTTCCCTTCCGCGATGTCATTGGCGAACTCGTTCAGCCGCTCGGCCAGTGCATCCAATTTGGGACCGGCGGAGGCGAACGCATCGCTGGTCTCCTTGAACTGCGCGCGGTTCTCCTCGATGACCTCGTTGATCCGGTTGAACAGATCATCGCCACCCTCCTGGTAGGTGGCCATCAGCTCCCGGGCGTCCTCGCTGGCCTCGGTCACCGCCGCGATCAATTGGTCCAGACCGGGACGTTCCTCCGTCGGAAGCTCCCCCCCGTTGGCCAGCATCTGGCGCCCATCGCCATAGTCGACTACGATGAAGGAACTGCCCAGCAGGGCCGATCTCTCCACCGAGGCCTTTGAGTCGTTGGGCAGGGGATATTCGGAGGACATGGTGAGCCGGGCACGAACGGCCTTGCGCGCGGGGTCAAAGCCCAGCTCGTCGACCCGGCCGACACGAACGCCGTGCAGCGAGACCTCCGAGCCGACCTCAAGTCCCAGCGCGTTCTTGAAATAGGCATCCACCTGATAGGTCTCCCCCCGCAGGCCATTCTGCTCCACCCGCAAGCTGAAGCCGATCAGGAGAATCAAGCCGATAACCACGAAAATGCCGACCTTGACGGCCATTCCGGATGTGTGGGGCATGTTGAGAAATACCTTCCAGGATAGGACTTCACCCATAGGCGACCACCAGCAGCCAGACCCGAATGGTCGTGGGCAATAGGAGACCATCGGGCGACCCCGCGGATGACTGGCGAATTTCGTCTTGCCCGCCTTCCCCGCAAGATCCTACGAAGCATAAAGAAACCCGCATCACCGTCCTTCGAGACCAACGGCGCGTCGCGGCTCGGCAGAAGTGTCCACTCCACAGCACCCATCTGTGGTTCCATGCGGCCCAAGGGCCCGGAAGATGGCATTTTGCTGACCGGCGGCAAGCCCGAATCAAGAAGGACTTGTTTCCCCCCAAACCCAAAGGACGGAGAAATGCCATGACAGTTCTCAGCAGAAGGGCAGTTCAAGGTATTCTGGCCGGTGCAATGGCCACCGCACTCCTGGCCATTTCAGTTCCTGCAGGCGCTGATTACACGGAACATTGGAGAATCGAGGCTGCCGACGCGTCGTTTATCACCGGCAATCTGGCTCGCACCATGGCCTACAATCCGGTCACGGACACCATCCTGATCCCACATCGCGAGAGTGGAAATCACGTGGCCCGAATCAATGCGGCAGATGGCACACTAATCTCCGCCTCCGGCATGGACACGACTGGTGTTTCGGGTGGCGCGATCACTTTTAACTCAATCGCCGTGGTCGATCTCGGTGGCGACGCGTATTCGGTCTACGTTTCAAACGTGGCGACGAATGTCAACACGGGCGCGCTTCGTATCTACCGCTGGCATTCCGATGGTTCCTCTGGTGTTGAGACGGAAAATACGCTCGGCGCGCCTTCAGTGGTGTACTCCAACCGTACTGATTCTGGCGCCGATCCGTCGCCCATCGGACCACCCCTCCCCAATACGACAAAGCAAAACCCTCGCGTCGGCGACGACATGACAGCCACCCACAGTGGAGGCACCACCACTCTGTACTTGAGCGTCGGCACGGTGAGTCCCGATGTTGCGGATCTCATCTACCTGGTCCGCATCAATGAGGCAACGGGCACGGTCACTTCTGTGGAGCCCTTCACTACTACTGGCATGCTGGGTGCACAAACGTGGGGTGCCGCCATCGATTCACTCGGCAATTACTACAACATGACCAACAACAACACGCGCTATTACGATGCCGATGGCAACCAGCTCGCCTCCATCCCCACGACCACGATCGGCTCGAACTCGGCACGGCCTCGCCCCATGGTCCTCGACGGCCGGCGCTACTTCGGATACATCGAGCGCGATACCACGCCCGCAGGCACCACCCTCCGTGTCCTGGATGTGCATGATGGAGTCGGGACAGCTACGGAATACCTGGCAACCGATGCCCCGGGAGCCCCGGTCGCCAACAACGCAGCCATGGGCGGCGGAGTCGCTGTTGATGTACGGGGACGGTTTGTCGGCATGATCGGCAACAACATGATCGTCTCCTTCTCCGACGAGGAAGTCCTCCTTGCCGAGCTCGCCAGCCTCACCGCCTCGGTCAACGAGCCCTCCGGCACCGTCACCATCAACTGGGAGACGGCCTCGGAGATCGACAACGTCGGCTTCAATGTCTACCGCGCCGCCGACAACTCCAAGGTCAACGCCATCCTGATCCCCAGCGCGGGGAACGGCGCTTCCTACAGCCTCGTCGACAGCCAGGTCCTCGCCCCCGGCGAGAGCCGCTCCTACATCCTGGAGGACGTCGATGCCAACGGCGTCACCAGCACCCACGGACCGGTGACCGCCACGCGCTCCGGCTCAAACTCCTCGGTGGCCGAGTGGCCGCTGTTCTGACCCGGCTTCAGGCAATTCTGGTGCCTTTCAACGGGCGGCCCTTCGGGGTCGCCCGTTGTTGTTTGAGCCCACAGGTCACCCCCTTGAAGCAGGCCGGGAATCCGCCAGCCAGACCCCTCCCAAGCGGGTTTACCCTTGCCAACATGCTTCAACACAGTTTACCCACTCGCTCGAAATCCTGTGATTCAGCAGTTTGGATGCGCCAGCCTCGGCTGGGCCATGGGGTTGCAACCAGCCAAGTACGGTTCGTTCAACCCCAGCAACATCGGCAAATATTGGAATGCGCATCCGGGAATTGCAGGCAGCAACCAGGCATCCCCCGATTGGACCCAATTCGAAAGGACGGAGAATTGCCATGAGTGCATTCGCAAAGTCGATGACGAAGGGTGTTCTGACCGCCGCCATGGCGACGGCCTTGCTGGCTGTGGCAACCACGGCCGAAGCTCAATATACCGAGCACTGGCGCATCGAGGGAACCCCCTATCTGTCGGGCGCCCTGACACGCGGCATGGACTACAACGCCGTCACTGACACAGTGCTTGTGGCCCACCGCAGCAGCGGCAACAATGTCATCCGTGTCAATGCGGCTGATGGCACGATCCTGAATCCACCCATGAACACGACTGGAATCTCCGGCGGGTTGCTCACTCTTACCAAGCTGGAGGTAGTCGAACTCGGCGGTAATGCATATTCCGTCTATGCGACCGCCGCCACAAGCGACATCAACGGCGTCACGGCCGATTCACAGGTGCTGCGCGTCTATCGCTGGCATTCTGATGGGGCTGGCGGAGTTATCACGGAAGACGCCCTCGGTGCTCCAACTCGCATCTACTTCAACCGCACCGTCGACAACCCTCCCGCTGGCGAAGAGCCAACCGGCGCCGCCTTTCCATCCAACTCCTACGGCATGACCCGAATTGGCGACAGCATGAAGGCGACCACCTCCGGCGGAGTCACCACGCTCTACTTTGGCTGCACCCGGGCCACGACGAACGTCATTGCGAAGTTGACCGTCGATGAGGCCACGGGAACTGTCACCAGCGCCAGCTTCCTTGATGTGCCCGAGCACACCGGAATTACCAGCTATGGCGTCGCGCCGGAACCTTCCGGAAACTTCTACTACTTCACGAATGGCACGCAGATGGCCCGCCGCTATGACAGCGGCGGCAACCTGCTCGGAACGTTTGACCTCAGTGTAGTCCCCCAAAGCTCCGTACAGCCGCGCTACATGGAATTTGGCGGCCGCAGCTTTGTCGGTTTCGTCCTGGGTCAGGACTCTCCCACCTATTCATCTGTGCGAGTCGCGGAAGTCACCGCCGGCGTGGACGCAGCAACCATCCATGTGACCTCTGCCAAGGCGACTACTCCTGCCTCCAATGGCAATGGCGCGGGCGAGGTGACACTCGACACCGCCCGCAATCGCTTCATCGGCTTGGCCACGGACAACTTCATCATCTCCTTCTCCATGGAGGAACCGCTCCTCATCGAGCTGGCAAGCCTTGGCGCCTCGGTCAACGAGCCCTCCGGCACCGTCACCATCAATTGGGAGACCGCCTCGGAGATCGACAACGTCGGCTTCAACGTCTACCGCGCCGCCGACAACTCCAAGGTCAACGCCATCCTGATCCCCAGCGCGGGGAACGGCGCATCCTACAGCCTCGTCGACAGCCAGACCCTGGCCCCCGGCGCGAGCCGCTCCTACATACTCGAGGACATCGACGCCAACGGCACGGTCAAGCGCCATGCCCCGGTGACGGCCACGCGGGCGGCCAATGCCTCCTCGGTGACCGGATGGCCGCAGTTCTGATCCCGCAAACGCAAACGGCAGGACTCCCAATGGGCGGCTCCTCGGAGCCGCCCATTCTTGTTTCATGAGCGTCTCTTCGGCACGCGAGGATGAAACACCCATTGCCCGCCCCGAAGACTGACGCAATTGCCTGTCTCATCCCTTCCGCAATGGAATCCCCTCCATGAAACTCTCCAACCGCCGCCACTCCATCGACGCCAGTGGCATCCGCAAGGTCTTCAGTCTCGCCGCGCAGCTCAAGAACCCCTGCAATCTCTCCATCGGCCTGCCGGATTACGATGTGCCTGAACCCTACAAGGAAGCGGCCATCGAGGCCATCCGCGCCGGCAAGAACCGCTACACCATGACCAACGGCATCGCCACCCTGCGCGAGAAGCTCAAGGCGCGCTATGCTGCCCGTGGCCAGCAGATCGGCGACGTCATCATCACCTCCGGCACCAGCGGCGGCATCTACCTCTCCTTCATGGCGCTGCTCGATCCCGGCGATGGTGTGATGTTCTCCGATCCGTACTTCGTGATCTACCGCCAGGTCGCCAAACTCCTCGGTGCCGAAGCGTGCATCTTTGACACGTACCCCGACTTCCGCGTGCGGCGCGAAGCGCTGGAGGCCGCGTGGAAACCCAACTGCAAGCTGCTCGTCGTCAACTCCCCCGCCAACCCCACCGGCCGGGTCTATGACCGCGAGGAGCTGCAGACCCTCGCCCGCTTCGCAGAGGAAAAGGACATGGTCCTGCTCAGCGACGAAATCTACGAGGACTTTGTCTACGACGGCACGTTCGATTCCCCCGCCAATTATTCCGATCCGGAGCGCACGATCATCCTTTCGGGCATGTCAAAGAACGTCGCCATGACCGGTTGGCGCGTGGGTTGGGCCACGGGACCCAAGGACCTCGTGCAGGCACTGTCCGACCTGCAGCAATACACCTATGTCTGCGCGCCCTCCATGGCCCAGGAAGCAGCCGTCGCCGCACTCGATTATGACATGACCGACGCGCGCAACCTCTTCAAGCGCCGTCGCGACCTGGTCGCCAACGGCCTCAAGGAACTCGGCTTCCCAGTTCGCACTCCCGAAGGCGCGTTCTACATCTTCCCCGAAGTCCCCACCGGCGAAACCGGCGAGCAATTCGTGCGTCGCGCCATCGAGAAGGAGCTCCTCGTCGTCCCCGGCGGCGTCTTCAGCAACAAGGACCAAAACTTCCGAATCTCCTACGCCGCGGACACAAACGTGATTGAGCGCGGACTGGGGATCCTGGCGGAGGTGCTCGGGCTGAAGCACTGAACATTCATCGGTGTGCAAGGGAAGAAAGAAGAAAACGGGGGAAGAAAGACGAAGAAAAAGCGGCGACCTCACTGGCAGCGGTGCAATGCTGCCAGCAGGTGACTTTTTGTGTTGCGGCGACGCAAGGTTGCAGGTCTGATGTAGACTGACGAATGATTCGCTGTCCCGATTGTACAAAGACCTTCGAAAGGCGGTAGGAGATTATGCATCTTCTTCCACAATTCACCCTTGCGGCGGCCGCGGCGATGATGCTGGCGACCCCACGGGCGGCTCAGGCCCAGGAGGCTGGCGACACCTGTGATACGGCTGGTGTCATTACCACGGATGGAACTTACAACTTTGACACGACAGGTGCGAGCGGCAACGACCCGTGCTTTGCGGGGCCTCCGACGGTGTTCTACCAATGGACTGCTCCGGCCGGCGGGATCGCAACGGTCGACCTTTGCGGCTCGTCCTTTGACACGTATTTGACTGTGTTGTCGTTCACGACTTGTCCGGCGGACTGCGAAACAGGCTTTGTTGCTGAAGACAACGATTCCTGCGGCTTGCTGCAGTCGAGCATTACCTTCGCTGCCGAGGAGGGGACGAAGTATCTGTTTGTCGTCTCTGGATACGATTTATTGGATTCCGGTCCGGGGGTGCTGAACTTCACGTTTTCACCGCTGGCGGGTGCTCCTGGTGAATCGTGCGCGGATCCGATTGAGATCACGGGCTCAGGCAGCTATCCATTCGACACGACAGGACTTCCCGCCAGTGTCCCGTGCCGTCCGCCAGGTTCCGCAGCCTCGCCAACTGCCTGGTTCATGTACGAAGCGACTGACTATGGGATCCTGTACGCGACATCTTGCGGTGGTGGCGAAGCGACCTTCGAGAGCGTGCTCGTCGCCCACTTGACTGATGGCTCATGCCCGGTGGATTGCAGTACAGCTTATACTTATGCCGACCTTTGCGGCTATGCGGATGGAGAATGGGGGCTCTATGTGCCCCTCGAACCGGGCGTTGTTGTCTACTTCACAGTCAGTGGATTTTCGGCGTCCGACTTTGGTACAGGCAACCTGACGGTCGAAATCGAGCCGCTTGGTTGCATTGAGGCAGAAGAGATCACTGAGTTCGGCTCCTATCCCTTCGACACGACCGGCGCACCCCTGAATGATCCCTGCGCGCCGGGAATTCCCACGGCATGGTTCTCCTACACGGCCACCGAGACACAGTACATCAGCGTCGACCTGTGCGGCACCGATGTATTCGACTCTTTCCTGACCATCTACGAGTCGGATTCATGCGTTGTGCGCTGTGACTCCGCAATCGCCGCCGAAGATGATTACTGCGACATTGCACCTCTGGTCGTCCTGCCCGTTGTCGAGGGAAGAACCTACTACTTCGCCGCCAATGGTTACTCGCAATTCGACTTCGGTGAAGGAGTGCTGAACATCACAGCGATTCCCTTCAGCTGCGAGGAAGCCCTCCCTATCATTGGCGACGATACCTACGACTACGACAACAGTCTCGTTCTTCCCGGCACCGATCCCTGCCGCCCGGATTCCCCCACCATCTGGTTCTCCTTTGTCGCCGAGGCCAACGGCGAGGTCGTCGTGGAGACTTGCGGGCTCACGGGGTTCGACACCCATCTCAGTGCCTTCAACGGCTCTTGTGCCTTGGACTGTGATGATCTGATCGTCGCGAACGACGACTTCTGTGACTTGCAGTCGCGAATCGTCTTCCCCGTTGTTCAGGGCCAAACCTACCTGATCGCCGCGTCCGGATTTAGCGATGAACAAGGATCGGGAACCTTCCAGTTCACCTTCACCCCCGATGAACCGCTGTTGGTCGAGCTGGAAAGCTTCAGCGCCTCCGCACCCGGCATTGGACACTCCGCCACCATCGAGTGGTCCACGTCCTCGGAGATCGACAACGTGGGCTTCCATGTGAACCGCGTGCAGATCAACGCCGGCGCCGCAACCCCCGCGGGCCGCGTCAACCCGATCCTCATCCCCGGCCAGGGATCAACCAGCCAAGGGGCATCCTACAGCCTGATCGATCCGCTGCCAGTGACCGCCGGTGAGCAACGCGGCTACGTGCTGATCGACATCGACGCCAACGGTACCGAAACCAGCCACGGCCCGATCCCGCTGCAAGTGGGCGGCTCGCCCTCCGGCGAACCAAACTGGTCGCTGTACTAGGTCAATCGCTTCTGCAAAATGGCTCAATTCCCCCCGGTGGCCGAAGAGTCACCGGGGGGTCTCCTTTGATATAAAGATTCCAATCAGCCGATTTGGTTGGGCCGGGCGAGTGGCGTAGTGGTGCGGCTTCTCTTGAGCCAGGCATCTTGGCCGACACCGTATATGGCGCAAAATGAGGCCGTTTCAACTCCTTGGACTCGCGCGCCAATGTGAGTGGCGCCATGGTGCACAAACACGGCTTGCGCGGGGATCAGGTGGTCGGAAAAATAGGATGAGGAACAATTGGAACGGAGGGGTGAGGGGTGACGATGGAATCGCACAGATTGCGAGAGAGGGAGGAACGCGATTTTGGAAGAGGTGAGCCGTGACTCCAGCCACCCGAGACGGCGCTCCGTGGTCTCGTGAGGAGCACCTCCTCGCGTTCAATCTCTATTGGCGATTGCCGTTTGGGCGGTTGGATAAAGGGACCCGCGAGATCATCGAGCTTGCCGAAGTACTGAGGCGCACGCCGAGTTCGGTGGCGATGAAGTTGAACAACTTTGCAAGTCTGGACCCGGCACTGCAACAGCGCGGCATTCGGGGCCTGACCAGCATTGCGAAGGGTGTTGCGGAAGTCTGGCGGGAGTTTCAGGAACAACCCGAGCAGCTCGCTTTTGAAAGCGAGGCGATCCTGGCAAAGCAAAATGGACGCACCATCGAGGAATCCGCTGACATCGACGATCGCGATTTGCCGCCAGTCGGGATCGAGCGCGATGCGCTCATTCGCGTACGCGTGAATCAGAGCTTCTTTCGCCGGCGCATCATCTCCGCTTATGACAGACGTTGCTGCGTCACAGGCCTTTCAGTTCCGGAACTGCTCGTCGCCAGTCACATCGTCCCGTGGTCCCAAGATCCCGCCAACCGGCTGAACCCACGCAACGGCCTCTGCCTCAATGCGCTTCACGACAAGGCATTTGACCGAGGCCTGATGTGGATTGAGGATGGTTATGTGGTGCGGATCTCGGAGAAGCTCCGAGTTGATAAGTTTGAGAAGGATTCGGCGATGAGTTGGTTGAGGGGATTCGAAGGCGCGACTCTGAGACTTCCGCAAAAGTTCACACCGGATCCGGAGTTGTTGAGGAGGCATCGGGAGGGGTGGGATTGCTAATAGTAGTGCATGTGTGGCGCGAGAGCGGCAGCAAGCTGCACGCAATCCACAGCGCCAACGGCGCGATCCATACCAGCATGGGGCAACGCCCCATGATCGTGGCGCAACTCAGGGGCGAGGGCTGAAGGCCCGACTTATTGGTCTTGGAAGTTCGGTCGTCGTACGAGCTCGCGGGCAGGATGCCCACGCTCCATTCAAAAAATCCCCGCCGTCGGTTGAACGAGGGCGGGGGAAATGTTTGTTCTGAGCTGCTGGCTGTTGGGTCGGGCTGATTACTCGATGTCTTCGAACTTCTCCAGCTCGTTGGTCAGTTCATTGCGGCGGCGGACGGCCAGATTGCCGCGGGTGAGTTCTTCCTTGGCCACTTCCACCGGGTCGAAGTTGCCTTCGGCGTAGGGGATCGTCGGCTTGCCGGACTTGATCAGGTCCTTCGCCCGGCGGGAGAGGACGTTGATGGCGAGGTATTTGCCGTCGGTGGCGGGGATGCCGTGGTAGTCTTTCTGGTCCATGCAGAGGCCTCGGGAGGTAAGGATGAAGGCTAAAGGATGAAGGATAAAGGTCGGGGGATCGAGGGTTTTGGGGGAAATCGGGATGCCCCCCGGACGATTTCGGGCCGGTTGCCGGGGGGCTGGGATGCTTAGGGGTCAGGACTTGTTGTCGTCAACCCTTTCGAACTCGGCATCGACGACGTCTTCCTCGCCGGTGGCTCCGGCATCGGCGCCGGGGGTGGCGCCGCCGTGGGCCTGATGGGCCTCGGCATAGATCTTCTCGCCAGCCTTGGTCATGGTGCCGTCCAGCTCGGTCATGGCGTCGCGGATGGTCTGAAGGTTGGATCCCTCCAGGGCCTTCTTGCCCTTCTCGACGGCGGATTCGATCTCGGTCTTGGCGGCGGATTCGATCTTGTCGCCGTATTCCTTCAGCATCTTCTCGGCGGCGTAGATCTTGGAGTCGGCCTCGTTGCGGACGGTGATCTCCTCGCGCTTCTCCTCGTCCGCCTGGGCGTTGGCCTCGGCGTCGCGGATCATCTGCTTGA
>CAZVAQ010000050.1:3691-21619 GCA_964625145.1 uncultured Candidatus Sumerlaeota bacterium | reverse complement strand
GCGCGGAACAGCAACTCCTCCCCCACGCCCGCCGCCATGGAGATTACCGCGCAATCGCGCGAACGCGGACGCGCCTGGTGGATGACTTCGCGCAGCAATCCCCCGGCGGAGTCCATCAGCGCCGGGAAGAGCCATACCATCAGCGTGACGGCGGCAAAGAGGATCCCGCCGGCCAGCAAACCCACACCGGCTTGCACGACCCAATGCCCTCCCCCGCCAAGCATCTGGCCGATGGTGAGCGGAAAGAAGAGCGTGATGACAAAGGCCACCAAAATGAGGATCGCCTCGGTCGCGAGGACCAAGGCGATCAGCGAGTCGCGGTTGAGGCGATGTGCCGGGAGGCGCACTCTCTCAGAACCGGAAGAGCTTCTTGATGGCGTAGATCGTTGTCTGGCCACCAATGGCGGCGATGGCATCGGTGAGCGGGATCTCCTTCGGGCAGACGCGCACGCAGTTCTGCGCGTTGCCGCAATCGACCACACCACCCGGTCCCGCCATCTCCTCCAGGCGCTCGTCCTTCAGGTTCTTGCCCGTGGGATTCAGGTTGAACAGGTAGGACTGCCCGATGGCGCTGGCGCCGATGAAACCGGACTTCTCGTTGTACTGCGGACAGGCCTCCAGGCAGCACCCGCACGTCATGCAGCGGGAATACTTGTACATGTCCCCCTGCGTGTCGGGGTCGATCTTCTCGCCGGGGCCCATGGGATAGGTGCCATCGACGGGCACCCATGCCTTGATGCGCTTGAGCGCCTCGAACATCGGCGTGCGATCGACCATCAGGTCGCGGATGACGGGGAACTTGGAGAAAGGCTCCAGCACGATGGGCTGTTCGAGCTGATCGACCAGCGCCGTGCACGATTGCCGCGGGATGCCATTGATGCGCATGGAGCACGCGCCGCAGACTTCCTCCAGACAGGCGGAATCCCAACTGACAGGCGTCGTGCTGCGCCCTTCGCGCGTCACCGGATTCAGGCGAATCTCCATCAGCGCGGAGATCACATTCATCCCCGGCGTGTAGGGAACGGTGAAGTTCTCCCAGTAAGGTGCCTCGCCAGGACCCTTCTGCCGCTTGATGCGCAGCATGACCGTCTTCTTGCCGGCGTCGGAATGATCGCGGCCGGAGTGGGCGGCGTGCGCCTCCTCGGCGGTGGTCTGGTGTGCGGGTGCTTCGGCAACTGCCATGGTGTTGCTCCTTGGCGGATTACTTGTAGATGCGCGGCTTCGGGGGCTCGACAGTCATGCGAACCGGTGCGTAGCCAACCTCCGGCTCACCCCCGTCAACGAACTTGGCGATGCTGGTCTTGTTCCACGTCTTCTCGCGCTCCACCCACTTGGCCATGTACTCCTCGAACTCCGGCGTGACCGGCGCGCCGCTCTTCGGCGCCACGGTGTAGGTGGCGCCGTTGGCCGCGGCCAACTCGCGCGCAAACTCCTGGTACACGTCCGTGTCCGTCGCCTCGCCGAGCTTGCTCTTGTCCGGCAGCGGAAGCTGGAAGTCCGGCTTGTAGTGCGCGCCGCGCGATTCATCCCGCAACAGGGCGCCCTTCACCACCGCCTTGCCCAGTTGCAGCATGTCCCACAACCCGCGCGTGAACTGGAAGCTCTGGTTCACGGAGGTGGAGGTGTCGTTGATGTTGATGTTGTGCCACCGCTGCTCCCACTCGCCGAACTTGCCGAGCAGCGCCTTCAGGTTTTCGTTCCGGCGGACGACCGTGCAATGCTTGGTCATCTCCAGGCCGAGCTCCTTGTGAATCGCGAACGCGTTCTCCGAGCCGCTGGTCATGCCCAGGACCTTGTTGTTCATGTCCGTCTGGCGCTTGAGCTCGTTGTCATAGACGGACTGGTCGGCCTCGTTCGGATGGCTCTTGACCCATTCCACCATGCGGGGGCCGGCGATGAAGCCGCCAAAGATGCAGCTCAACAGCGAGTTCGCACCCAGGCGGTTCGCGCCGTGGTATTGGAACTCCACCTCGCCCGCGGCGAACAGCCCCGGGATGTTGGTCATCTGCATGACCCGGTCGCCATTGTCCTCCGGGCTGACCCACAACCCGCCCATGCTGTAATGCATGCCCGGGAAGATCTTCATGGGTTCCTCGACCGGATCGGTGCCGACGAACTTGCGGTAGATCTCGAACACGCCGCCGAGCTTGCGCTCCAGCACGTCGGCCTTCTGGCCCGACTTCTCCGGCGTGATGTCCAGATACACCATGTTCTCGCCGCCGACGCCGCGGCCTTCGTCGACGCACATGCTGAAGATCTCGCGCGTGGCCACGTCGCGGGGGACCAGGTTGCCGTACTTCGGATACTTGCGCTCCAGGAAGTAGTCGCGATCCTCGTCCGGGATGTCGGTGGGCTTGCGCTTGTCATTGGGATTCTTGGGGACCCAAACACGACCGCCCTCACCACGCACCGATTCGGAGATCAGGCGCAGCTTGTCCGCGCCGGGGATCGACGTCGGGTGCACCTGGATGAACTCGCCGTTGGCGTAATGCACGCCCTGCTGGTAGGCACGGCTGGCGGCCGCGCCGGTATTGATCACTGAGTTGGTGGACTTGCCGAACAGCAACCCCGGCCCGCCGGTGGCCAGGCACACGGCGTTGCCCTTGAACACGTGCACCGAGCGGTCCCAGATGTTCATGGCCGTGATGCCGCGGCATTGGCCGTTGCCATCCACGATCACCGACAGGAACTCCCAGTATTCATACTTGTCGACCTTCCCCTCTGCTTCGTAGCGCCGCACTTGCTCATCCAGCGCGTACATGAGCTGCTGGCCCGTCGTGGCGCCGGAGTAGGCCGTGCGATGATGCAGCGTGCCGCCGAAGCGGCGGAAATCCAGGAAGCCTTCCTTCGTGCGATTGAAGGGCACACCCATGCGATCGAGCAGGTCGATGATTGCGGGTGCGTCGTTGCACATCTTCTCCACGAGGGGCTGGTCGGCCAGGTACTCCCCGCCGAACAGCGTGTCCGTCACGTGGATGCGCGGATGGTCGCCCTCGCCCTTCATGTTCTTGGCGGCGTTGATGCCACCCTGGGCACAGACCGAGTGCGAACGCTTGACCGGAACCACACTGAACAGATCGACGTTGAAGCCGGCCTCGGCGACCTTGATGGCGGCGGACAGACCCGCAAGGCCTCCACCGACGATGATGACGCGCTTGCTCATGCCTTAGAAGCTCCCTTCGGAACCGGTGGTTGCCGGGATCATTCCCACGCTTATCTCGCCCGCGGCCGACTCTGCCTGAATCGCCCGGCGCTGGGGAGAGTCCAACTCGAAGTGCGGTTCGTAAGCCTGGTAAAAGCCCGCGACGCTGCTGAGCAGCATGCCCATCAGCACCACGCCGGCCGCGAGGGCCACATAGGCCAGGCCCTGCTGGCTCTTTGGCCCCACCGTGATCCCCCACGTCATGCAGAACGTGCACAAGCCGTTCGCAAAGTGATAGATGACCGAAGTGCCGCCGATCACATAGGCCACCGTGAACAACGGGTAGTTGGTGAACATGACCGAGAGATACTCAAAGAAGCCGGTGGCCTCGGGCGTCAGCGCGTAAGGCTTGGCGACGCTCAGGAAACGCAGCGTCAGCGTGTGCCACACGATGAATGCCAGCGCCGCCCAGCCGGTCCAGCGCTGGAACTTGTACGCCCAGTAGCGCCCATAGCCCAAGTCCCCCACGTCCAACTTCGCCGTCCGGGCGATGAAAATGCCGATGAGAATGTGCAGGGCCAGCGGCACGAAGATGACCGTCGCCTCGACAATCGGAAGCAAGGGACCGAGCGAGTGGATCAGCTCCACCTTGTGGTCAAAGGCCTCCTGGCCAAAGAAGGCCATGGAGTTGGTCGTCAAGTGGCCAAAGAGGAAGACCCCCAGGGGGATCACCCCCAACAGCGAGTGGATCCGGCGGATCCAGAAGTAGTTCAGGTTTGTCATGACAAGCCTTGGACATCCTTTCACGGGGAAGTGACTTTGCGCCCATCAGGCCCCGGGCCTGGAATGCATTCTGTCTTGGCCGGCTCACCCATGCCTGTTGTGAACGACAATTGAACACCGGCTTGGCCGTGAAGCGTCAACGCTATTCACCGGGACCGCATCCACTGAAACCGTTGCATAGGTTGTTGGTCCTGCTGAACTTCCTCTCACCTTCCGATCGGCAGGACCCTTTTCATTCCCGCCGGTCACTCGGCCAGGGACGCCGAGCGCCACCACAGGTGATGCTTCACTTCCATCTCCTCCCAGCTCGGGTAGGGATAGAACTTCAACGACCGAGCGTCCCCCAGGAAGAACCCCCGCCGCACGCAGCGGAAGAAGGACGGAATTATCGGCGTGCGATCCACCGTCTTCGGCAACTTCCGCCCCTCGTCCTTCATGACAAACTTCAGGCACTGCTCGATGTGGTACGGATCCTTGTACGGAAGATACCGTGCCAGCCCGCCATCCTCGTCCCGGTCGATCCGCATGTCCGCGAACATCAACCGGGGAACGTACAGCGGATTGGCCGGATCCGACATCCTGCGCAGGAACTCCCGCGGCCCGACCGATGACGCCACCAGCGGGAAGAGCGGGCACAGCTCCTGGTACATGTTCGGCACGTCCTCCTCCTGCGCCTCGTCATACTCGGCCGCCTCCAGTCCCAACGCACGCCCGTCGCGCGTCACCAGATACAACGTGCCAAACGCCTCCGTGGGGATGCGTTCCATCGAGCGGTAGATGCTGAGGTACTTGCTGCGCTTGGGAGGGTCCTCCGGCCGGACGACTGTCTCGCGCAACCGGCGCTCAATGTCGAAAGCCTCATCCGGTATCTTCGCCCGGTCGACCTCGAAGAAGATCACCCGCCCGGTCGTCAACTTTTCCGTGCCGGTGGCCATGTAGGCACCAAACTCCTCCGGCGGCAATTGCGATGCCACCAGCGCATCGGCCCGGCGACAAATCAGGTACAGTCGAAAATCGTCACTCATGGCAATCTCCTGTCCAGAAGGATCAGTTTTTCACGGACGGAACCAAAGCCTCGCGCAGCACGCATTCCTCACTCTTCACCCTTCACACTTCCTTACATTCCCAGCCACGACCCGATCATCGGACCAAACTTCACGATCAGACCCGCGAAGACGATCGACACCATCGTCGCCAGCTTGATCAGGATGTTGAGCGACGGACCGGACGTGTCCTTGAAAGGATCGCCCACCGTGTCGCCGACAACGCCGGCCTTGTGGGCGTCGGAGCCCTTGCCGCCGTGGTTGCCAGCCTCGATGAACTTCTTCGCGTTGTCCCACGCTCCGCCGGAGTTCGCCATGAACACCGCCATGGCAAACCCCGTGCAGAGCGTCCCCACGAGCAAACCCATGATCCCCGCCACATTCAGGAGCAGCCCCACTACGATCGGAATCGTGATCGCCAGCATCGACGGCAGGATCATCTCGCGCTGTGCGCCCGCGGTCGAAATCGCCACGCATCGCGCGTAGTCGGGCTTCTCGGTGCCGAGCATGATGCCGGACTTCTCGCGGAACTGACGGCGGACCTCCTGCACCATGGCCTGTGCCGCGCGCCCGACGGCCAGCATCGTCAACGCGCTGAACAGGAAGACCATGAGCACGCCCAGGAACACGCCCACCAACACCTTCGGGTTCATCAGCGTCACGTCATAGAACTGCATGTAATCCGACAACCGCGCGCGGGCGACTTCGACAAGCGGCTTGCCGTCCATGTCCAGCAGCCCCGCCGTCATGACCCCCGACCCGGCTTCGTTCACGACAACCTCCACGACTTCCCCCGCCCGGTCCCCGTGCGTCACCATCAGGCGATGGCTGTTCCCGTTCGCCAGCTCCAAGGCGCTCAACGTGTAGAGCTTCCGGCCCTCCGCGCCCGGCTCATCACCCGCGATGTACACGCCGAACTTACCAAAGCCCAAGTCCTGCACCACCGGAATATCCGGCAATGCGGGCGCCACATACGCCGATGTCGCCTCGCGGTGGACGCCGATGCGCACGGCCTCGACGTAGCTCGCCAACAGCGCCAGCGCCGTCAACGCCGCCGAGCCAATGGCAAAGCCCTTGCCGATTGCCGCGGTCGTGTTCCCCAGCGAGTCCAGCATGTCCGTGCGTTCGCGCACGTTGTGGGGCAACTCCGCCATTTCCGCGATGCCGCCCGCATTGTCCGAGATGGGCCCGTACGCATCCGTCGCCAGCGTCAACCCCAGCGTGGAAAGCATTCCGACTGCCGCGATGCTGATGCCATACAACCCCGCCAACACGTCCGAGAACCCGCCCGACAGGCCGAACGAGAGGAGCATGCCCACGCACACGGCGATGATCGGAATGTAGACGGACAGCATGCCCTCCGCCAGACCCGATATGATCAGCGTCGCCGGGCCCGTGGTTGAAGACTCGGAAATCGCCTTCGTCGCGCGATAGTCCGATGAAGTCGCCCATTCGGTTCCCTTGCCAATGGTCAATCCAAGCACCAGGCCGATGGCGATGGAGTACAGCACACTAAGCGGCAGCCCCAAGGCCCACACGATCACGATGGCACCGGCCACGACGATGACGCTGGCGATGTGCAATCCCCGGTCCAGCGACCGCTGCAGGTCGGACATCGAGGCATTGTCCTTTGCACGCACGGACAGCACGCCGATGACCGACGCCAGGATTCCCACCCCCGCCAGCATCGCCGGCGCGGCCAAGTAGGCAAACGTCAGCGCTTCCGACAGTCCCTGATGCAGCGCCGCGGCCACACCCAATGCCGCCGCCGCCAGGATCGCCCCGTAGTAGCTCTCGTACAGGTCCGCCCCCATCCCCGCCACGTCACCCACGTTGTCGCCAACGTTGTCGGCGATGGTCGCCGGGTTGCGCGGGTCGTCCTCGGGAATGCCCGCCTCGACCTTGCCCACGAGGTCCGCGCCCACGTCCGCAGCCTTGGTGAAGATGCCACCGCCGACGCGCGCAAACAGCGCCTGGCTCGAAGCACCCATGCCGAAGCAGACCATCACCACCGTGATCGTCTCAAGGTTCAGCGGCTCCCCGCCGAACAACAGGTGATGGAAGCCGTAGAGATAGAAGAACCACAGGCTGATGTCGAGCAGCGCCAGCCCCACCACCGTCAGCCCCATGACCGATCCGGCGCGGAACGCGATCTTCAGCCCCTTGTCCAGCGACTCGCTCGCCGCCTGCGCCGTTCGCGCGGAAGAGGAAGTCGCCGTCTTCATTCCGAAGAAGCCCGCAAGGCCCGAGAAGAATCCGCTCGTGATGAACGCGATCGGCACCAGCGGGTGCTGCAGCTCGAACCCCAGCGCCATGATGGCCAGCAACACCGCCACGGCCACGAAGAACACGCCCACCACCTTGTACTGGCGGCGCAGGTAGGCATAGGCACCCTCGCGCACATAGCCCGCGATCTCCTTCATGCGCGGGCTTCCCTCCGAGGCCTTCATGATGTTCTTGTAGAAGAGAAATGCGCTGATCAACGCCACGATGCTGCACACCGGACCCAGATACCACCAGAAGGGAACCGTGCGCGCGGCGTCGGCGAGAACGATCTCGGCGGCAGGTGCCCCCGTGGCTGACAGCAAAAGGATGGGTACCAAGGCTAGGTGGGCGAATGTGTAGGACTTCATGGATGCCCCTATCGAGGATTGGGTTGTTTCGGACCGGTTGGCTTATCGCGAAATCTTATCGGCGATAACGCGGACATTTTTTGTCTATTTATTGGCCGCGGGTCAAGCCCGATTCCCTCCCGCCGGAATCCAGCTAAGAAATGGCTTTATCGGATGAAGGTAGGGCGGCGGAGACCCGACGCCTCTGCGCCGCCCTTCTGGTGATTCCCGCCTTGCAGCTATTCGAGTTGCAGGATCACCTACCGCTTTGTCCCCAAGCTCATCAGTCGCCGGCCGATTTCGTCCACGACGTTATAGTAGAGATTCGGAACCGGAGCGATGTAGACCCGGCCGGTGCCGCTGATCACGCAGACGAGGCCCTCCCCGGAGGTCAGCGAACCCATCAGGCTCTTGGTGGCACGCCGCACCGTGTAGTCCAACGCGGCCTGGCGAGCCACGGCGAAGCTGCCGTCCACGATGAGTTGATCGTTCTGCAGGTCGACAGCCTCCAGCGGACCTTGGGAGAAGACCACCACGCGCCCGGTGCCGGACACCTTCGTCTGGAACCAGCCCTCGCCGCCGATCAGACCGGTGATGGCCTTGTTGCGGAACACGCCGACTTCGATGCCGATGTCCGAGCAGACATAGGCGCCCTTGTCCAGCACCCATTCCTCGTTGTTCAGGTCCAGCATCGTGTACTCGCCCAGCGTGGGCGGGCCGAAGTAGACCTCACCGACGCCCTTGTAGGTAGGGCGGAAGATCGTTTCCTTCGTCACCACCGATTTCAGGAAACCCGCAGCCGTCGGCATGGCGGATTCCATCTCCACCTTGCCGCGCATGTAGTGCATGGCGCCGGCTTCGGCGCGGATGGTTTCGTTGTTGATCCGGGCACGGATCATTTTCAGGCCCTGCTTCTCGATCACCTCGAATGTAGCCATGGACGGGTACCTCAATATGGGGAATGGTCTACTCTGTCTTCAAGGTCGACCGCTCCCACAGGCGAAGGCGAAGTGCAAGCAGGGGATTTACCCTCGGGACGCACTCAAGGCCGCGATCCCGGCACCGCCCGCCAGTCCACTTTCTCATCACCCGGGTCGCCAACCGGCTCGACGCGGTATCCCATCGAGCGCAGGTATTCCTCCGCCTCGCCCTCACCGATGCCCAGCTCCCGCATCCGCGGCTTGTTTTGCTCGAATTGCACTTCTTTGATCCGCTGCTTCCGCAGCAGTTCCTCGCATCCCATCAACGCCCAGGTGTCTGCCCCTTCCGTGTCGATCTTGAGCATGGCAACAGCCGCGTCGTGGGGGATAATCTCGTCCACGCGGACCACCTCGACTTCAATGGTGCGGGACGATTCTCCGCTGGCGAAACCTCCCCAGCCGGTCTGCTCCTGCGGCCCGACGTCAAAATGCAACGTGCCTGCCTCGCGTCCTGCCGCGTGGGGCACCACCTGGACTTGGTCTTCCAGCCTATTGCGCGCGACATTGCGGCGCAGGTAGTCGATATTGCGCGGTGAGGCCTCGAAGGAAACGCAACGATTGGCCGCATTGCCAGCAGCCCACAGCAGGCTGAAGTACCCGAGGTTTGCACCAACCTCCACGAACAGGCCGCCGGATTGGCTGAGTTCGCAAAGGCGCCGGGTCAGCGGCCGCTCATAGTATCCCGTGAATGCTATCTGGTCCGAGATGACATCGCCGGGCACCAGCTCCATGGTCAGGAAAGGACGCGCCCCCAGTGGCGCCGCGTCGTACAGCCCGCGCCACTTGTTGTGGGAGCCACGATACAAGCGCGCCCATGCGGACATGCGAAGCCGCCCGGGTAGTATCCGCATCAGCATTGGGCGATTCATCGGGAGGGCGGGCTCGCAATCGGTAGATCTTGCGATCGAGGGTAGAGTGTTAGAAGAAGGGGTACTCCACCGGCGCGGGCGGGACATACCGCTCCGGAGCCGACGCGGGAGTCTGGGTACCGGGGCGGACGGTGGCCTGTGTCACCGCAGGGCGGCTATGGCCAATGGCGGAGCAAAAGGCCTGTCCCGCCAACAGAAACAGCACGAACCCCAGAAGCAGATAGAAGCCCGAGCGGACCGAGTCGTTTTTCAGGCTGCGCCGCAGAAGGGAACCCATGGAAGCCTCTTCCTTGCAGAAGTCTGAAGGATTGTTCGACCATGCGCCCGCCCCAGAGCAAGGATAACCCCTCCCCCGCCGCCGCCGAGCCCGTGCTGGTGGATTGGGGAATTGTGTCTCCGTTGGGGGTGGGGCGCGAAGCCTTTGCCGACGCCCTGCGGCACGATCGCCTCGGCATCGTCAGCGAGGATTTCGGCGACTTGGGTTCCCTGCCCATCGGGCGGGTGCCGGGGGATTGGAAATCCGACACCGAAAGGTCCATGGCATTTCTGGCCAAGTGCCTCTCGCAGATGCGGCCAAGCCTCGACCGGCTCGCGGCCATCGTTCACCCCGACCGGCGAGGCGTGTGCGCGGCCACCAGCAAGGGCCAGCTCCTGGGCTTTGTCGAATCCACCGAGGAGCAGCGCCGCCAGCGGTGGATGGAGTGGTGGGCCAACGAGCCTGCCCTCGCCATTGCGCGCGCGTGGGATTGCCGCGGGCCCAGCGAGGCCTTCGTCGGCGCCTGCGCCACGGGGCTCGCCAACATCTCCCGCGCGGCGGAGCACATCGGGGCGCACACGTGCGATGTCGCCATCGGCGGCTCCACGGAGGCCACGCTCCACCCCGTCTATCTGGCCAGCTTCCAGAACTTGGGCGCCCTGGCAACGACTGGGAGTTATCCCTTCGACGAGCGCCACGAGGGCTTTGTGGCCGCGGAGGGTGCGGCGCTGTTCCTCTTCGCACGGCGCGACATCGCCGACGCGGCGGGGCTGCGCCCCATCGCCCGCGTCGCCGGATTCGCCGCCGGATCCGATGCCTTTCACCCCGTGGGAATCGAGGCGTCGGGCGCCTCCATCGAGCGCGTTGCGCGGCGGGCCATGGAGCGTGCAGGGTGGAATCCGGAGGATGTGGACTGGGTTTGCGCGCACGGAACGGCGACGGCGGGGAACGACCGCGCGGAGTCCGCAGCCCTCAATCGCATATTTGCACAATCATGCAAATATCCGCCGGTCGTCTCCATCAAAGGCGCCCTCGGCCACACCATGGGCGCCGCCGGATCGGTGGAACTGGCCGCCTGTATTGCCGCACTTGAAGGAGGCTTCATCCCCGCCACGCATGGCTTCCGCTCCCTTTCCCCCGAATGCGCCAAGGTCGAGGTCCCGGCACAGCCGATCCATCGCCCGTGGAGCCGGGTGCTGAAACTCTCCTTTGGCTTTGGCGGACACCTGGTTGCCATGGCCCTGGAGGCCAGCAAATGACCAACCTGGAAAGTCCACCGCGCAAAATGGCCTGAATCTTGGTCTGAGCAAGTTCCTGATCTGAACAATGGGCGGGTTCCCGTTGTCACATGGCGGGAGAGCAATCAGGCTACACCAGCACTCCACTTCCAGCCGAGTCCCAACCATGATCCATTCCATCCTTACCGTGCTCGTGCTTTCGGGTCTTCTGACCGTGGCCAACCAATCGGCGACCGAGGCCCCCTCCGGCGTGGCACCGGGCCGTGTGGCCGTGACCAACAAGGCCGGCCAATCCAACGACATGAAGAACGACGTCCCCCGGCGCGAACTTCAACTGGCCCAGACACGGCCGGGCCAGTCCACCTCCTCAACCTCGTCCGCCCAGCAGGGCCTTGGTACTGTCTATGTCGTCCCCCAAAGCGTGGTCATCCGCGATGGCCTCGGCGGCAAGTCAGTGGCCAAGGTGACGCAGGGCACGCCTCTGACGGTGCTGGCCGACGACAGGTTGCAGCTCCAGGTCCGCACTCCGGCCGGCGAGGTTGGCTATATCCCCAAGCGTCAGGTGCAGGCCGCGCCGCCAGCCACGGGAGGCCGAGATGTCGGCGGCTTGATTCGCGAAGACCGCAGCGCGCAGGAACTGCGCACGGCCGCCTCCATGCGCGGGCTCTCCGAGGAAGCCAAGGACATGGCCCGCAGCGAGGGGATCAGCGAGGAAGCCATCGTCGCGGCGGAGAGCTTTGAAAAGTTTGCCCTCTCGATTTCCGATGCCGAAGTGGATGCGTTCCTGACCCAGGGGGGATTGAACCCATGATGATTCGCGGACTCATTCTATCCGGCATCGTGGCTCTCGCGGCTGGATGCGCCTCTGACGGGGTGCAGCGCGAGCGCATGGCATTGCCGGAGACGACGACAACTCAGATCGGCGATTTGGTGAGGGCCGGAATCCTGATCGCCGAGAAGGATCAGGAGAAGGCCGATCAGTTCGGCAATCTCGCCTCGCAACTGGCAGGCTCCCTGACTCCGACCGAAAAGATGAGCCTGGAAACCGAGCGCTCGCTGGGAAGCGGCGTCGCCATTCGCGCCATTGACCAGATCGGGCCGCTGCACCCTTCCAATGAGTTGCAAAAGTATGTGAACCTTGTCGGTCGCGGCATCGCACGGCAATCGGCGCGCCCCACGATCCCGTACACCTTCGGCGTGCTGGTCAACGATGCCCCCAATGCCTTTGCCGGACCGGGCGGATACATCTTTGTCACCACCGGTGCCCTGGAGCTGATGCAGGACGAAGCGCAACTGGCGGGTGTCCTGGCCCACGAGATCGCCCACGTCACCGGCCGCCACATGCTGAAGACGTACCGCCGGACGCAGTTTCTGGACGCGGTGTCCCGTGGCGCCTCCGCCATGAGTGACAGCGCGGCCGAGTACGCCGGCCTGGTCGACGAGTCCACCACCGTCCTGTTCGACCGCGGGCTGGATAGCAATTACGAGTACGAAGCCGACGATCTGGGGATCGAGCTGGCGGCTCTGGCAGGATACGACCCGCGAGGCCTAACCGAGTTCCTCCGCGCCATGAACGCCAAGACCACAGGGCGCAGCGGCGGATGGTTCAGCACCCACCCCCCCACCAGCCAACGCCTCCAGCGGATCGAACGCCGGCTGGCAACGGATCTGGCGGGGATTCAGGGATCCCGCAATCAGTCCCGGTTCAAGGAAGCGACTTCCGCCTTGGCAACCCGATGATTGCTTGCCGCCTTGTCCCTTGATCGTGTCATGATTCGCCCGGATTCCACTCCGGGCGAGTTTCGTCTTTCAGACGCTCCATGGCCAAGACCCCTCCGAAATCCGGACAGCCCACCGGCAGACCAAAGTCCCGCCGCCGGCGTGTCCTGCGAATCGCCGCGATTGCGCTGGCGGTCCTGGGACTTCTCGTCATCGCCGCACCAACCATCCTGACGACCAGGCCCGTTCTCGGCATTGCCGAAGGGATGGCCGCCAAGCGCCTCGGCGTACCCGTGAAGATCACAGGACTACACTTTGGCTGGGTGACACCGTTTCGACTAGAAGCCCTGACCGTGGCCGCCAACGGTGACGAGGAGCAGCATCCACTGTTGCACGTTGAGGAAGTCGAGGCGCCGCTGACGTTGCTGCAGGTCCTTCGCGGCGCTCCTTATGACTTGAAGGGCGTGCGCGTTTCGCATCTGGAAGCCACCGCGATCCGCGACGCCCATGGCGCGTGGAACTTTCAACCGGTCCTGGACGCGCTCGAAACGGAAGAAGAACAGGCGCCGTCGGAACCATCAACCGGTCCGGTCGTCCTTCCCGTGTCGCAACTCGGCGCGCGTGT
Organism: uncultured Candidatus Sumerlaeota bacterium; assembly: GCA_964625145.1. Classification (GTDB taxonomy): domain Bacteria; phylum Sumerlaeota; class Sumerlaeia; order SLMS01; family JAHLLQ01; genus CAYTRP01. The sequence continues at coordinate 8,352 of CAZVAQ010000050.1, read as the reverse complement.
CGATGGCATCAACATCCGCCTCATTGACGAGGTGGAGAAGATGGAAGCCGGTTGGGTCGGCGGCCGCCTGGACCTGATGTGGCAGGGTGGTCCGCAGCCGCTGACCGTCGACGCCCTCGGCTCAATCGCCGTCGGCCAGGCGACGCAGCCGTTCAAGATCCGCGCGAAGCTGCAGCATTTCGCCGATGCGGACAATGTCCTGACGCCGCAGACAAGCATCCTGACCGCCACGAGTGGCGGCATGATGCACGAAGGCCAGATAGGAGAGGGCGGATTCTACATCCATGCCGGCCCGGGATTGACTGATGAGGAAAGCATCGCGCGCGTGGTGCTCCCCCTTGGTGGCATCGCCGATCTCCTGCGCGAGTCGGAACTGCCGGGCGCCGGATTGGTCCCGCGCAGCGAAGGGCAACTGATCGCGCGCGTCGCCGCCATGCCGGAAGCCGACGGCACACGGTGGAACATGGAAGGAGCCCTGACAGCCGTTGGCGTCTGGGCGGAGTTTGAGGGCTACGAGGACCTGCCCGCCATCGACTCCACATGGAATGTGGACGGAGTGTTTGAATCGCAGGAGAACGCCTTCGAGAATCTGGCAGTGTCTGGGCGTGTGTTCGGCTTTGAGACGATGGTCAGGGCGGAGCGATTGCTGCTGGATGACTTCTCGCGCCCGCGCGGTCTGTCCATCGAGGCGACGCTCGACCTGGCGGAGGCGTCGCGCACCCTTGCCGTCACTGCCGGTGGTGATCCGCAAGGGCCGACGCCACTGGAGGGAAGCCTGGCTTTCTCCGCACACGCGACGACGCTGGAAGCGGATCAAGTGGCAGCGGAGTGGCAGTTCACGCTCCGGCCCGGAATGCTGACGACGATCGAACCCTTTGCCCCATGGCCGGTGGAACAACTCGGCGATGCGCCGCGCGATCTGACGCCGCTGGCCTTTGCGTTGGAGGGAACCGCGCGCGCGCACTGGACAGAGCAACAATACGAATGGGAGTTCCACCGCGTGGAGAGTTCCCTGGCGAGCGAGGTGTCGGGGAACGGGACCTACAACGGATCGACCGGCGACGGGAACGCCCGCATGCGCAAGGTTGTCGAACTGGAAGCGCTGCAGGCGGCTTTCGGCGATGTTCTCGCCCGCGTCGCAGGCATCGATGAACTGGACGGAACCGTCGTCTTTGAATCCAACACGGAAATCAGCGAATCGGTGAGCGTCATCTCCCAGGGTGAACTTCGGCTTCAGGATCTTCGCCTGGCCATGCCGCAGGCGGGATTGGATCTGGACGGAGAACAGATGGGCCTGACCTGGCAGGCGGAGACGCATCTGCCCACGGCCGCCGCGCGGCTGAATCATGTGGCGCTGGAATCGGAACTGGTCGCGATGACCCTGAGCGGGCTCATCTCGCCACAGGAGCTGAATCTTACCATCGACGGGAACCTTGACTTCGACGCCCTCACCGATCGCGGGCTGATTCCGGACGGCATTGCACTGGCCGGCACGGCCGATGCCGCGATGGGCATTCGCGGCAATCCGGAGGAATCCGTCGAGATCGATCTGTCGCTCGACATGGACGAGAGCTTCGCCTTTGCGCAGCAGGGCGTCGTCCAAGTCTACGACCGCGGCGCCGTGCGCGCGACCACGACCATCCCACTGACCGATGGCCCCGCGCGATTCACCAATCTCGACATCACCGAACTTTCCATCGGCGACACCATGCTCGGGACGCTTTCCGTTGAGTGGTCGGAGAGCAACGAGTTGACCGGCACCATGTCGCTGGAAGGCTCCCTCGACACGGCCTTGTCCATCATGGCTCCCGAGTTGTTCGTTGCCATGGGGATGGACCTCCTTGCCGACGGCGATGGGTTGGTGCGTTCATCCTTCAACGGACGGCTGACTCATGACGAAGCGCTCGGCTGGCAGCCGGAAGGCGATTGGACCTTTGATTCCGACGTCGCCATGGACATCGCCTATGTCGAGTGGCTCGCCGATTGGGGTTCGGGATTGGTGGAGGAAGGAACCATCTCGCACCAAATCCAGATGAGCCTGCCGATGGATGGCACCGGCACGTTCAGCCTCACCGATTCCGGAACCATCACGGCCGGAATGATGGATGGCGTTGCGGGATTGACGCTTGAGAACACATCACTCGATTCCACGTTTGTGATGAGTGGCGGCGCCACGTCCCTGAAAGTCGATCGCTTGTCGACCGACGGCGGTTCGTATGCCGCGGAAGGAATGCGCGTGGCCGTACCTCCCGTGGCGGCGAGTGTCGAAACCGAATTGGGAGCGGAAGGCAAGGCATCCTCGCTGATACTCCGGATCGAGGAAGGCAGCGAGGTGCTGGATGGCAACGTGACCGCCACCTATCGCGCCGACTCGGAGCGGTGGGAGGCGGACGGGAAGCTGAGCGTCCCATCCTTGGCTGCCTTGCTCGGGTTGTTGGAGTTTGATCCGCCGATGGATTTGCCACCGGTCACCGGTGGAGCGTTGGTCACCTTTGACCTGTGGGGTGGCATTCCCAGCGAAGCCGCCATCGCCTCCGGCCATTATCCTGTTGGCGGCACCATGGAATGGGACATCGCGATCGACGAGCTGGATGGTGGCCTGGATTATCAGGTCGGTGGACTCATCTCCGGCGGACGCGTGGAGTTCGAGGAAGAGGAAGGCCGCGTCACGGCCTCCGGCCGCGCGGTCATGCGCGAGTTCGCCAACCTGTCGCTGCGCGCCAAGCCATTGCGCGACATCGAGGCGGAGTTCACGGCCGACATGGACGGCTTCGCCTCCATCGCCTGGGAGTTGCTCGATTTCCGCATCGGCAATTACGGCACCACCGCGCGCGCCAATGGCAACTTCTTCGATCTGGATCGGGCGTTGCGCGACACGACCCATCCTGGCCTGGGCCATTGGCTGCAGAATATCGCCATGGATGGCCGGTTGCGCGCCGAGCAGGACCTGACGGGCTTCACAGGCTTCATGCCGATGCTGGCCACGGCGGGAGTCATGGACCTGAGCTTTGACTATCGCAGCGCGCCGGATGCCGCACTGTTTGCCAACGGCCTGCTCGACATGCGCGATGTGGAAGTTCATTGGGCCGACATGTTCCACCTGGAAGGCGCAAACGGTTCGTGGGAGTTTGCGAAGACACTGCTGCTGAGTCCCGCCGCAAGACGGCCACCACCACCCCCCGCAGGCGTCTTCACGGTGGATCGTGTCGCGTTCGGTCTGCCGCCGTTCATGGCGGAGATGCGCGAGATCCGCACGACGCTGCGCGGCCTGGAGGCGCCGGTCACACTTGAAATGACCAGCAGGAACTTCGTCGGCGGCACGGCTTCGGGCAACGCGGTGCTGCGCATGGCGGGAGGCGATCCCACCATGGAGGCGCGCTTGCAGGCGACCGGGTTGGATGTCGCCCGCATTGCACAACCCGACGAATCCACGGGCACCGTGCGCCGCGAATGGGAAGTCAGCGCCGTGTCGCTGGCCACCTGGCGCCTGCGCGATGTGCCGGGCGAGCGATCGCTGGAGGACCTTGGCGTCTCGCTGCAATCCACTCGCATCGGGACAAGGGCATTCAGCCGTCTGCTGCAGGCCATGGACCCGGATGAAACCGATCCCTCCATCCAGCAATCGCGCTCGGCGCTGCGGCTGGGCACCCCCACGGCGGCACGCGCGGACATGCGGAGCGGGCTCATCAGCCTGGACGCGGATTTGCGGCTGGCCGCGGGTTTGCAGACGATCCAGTTGCCGATTCTCAACCGCCAACCCATCGGCGACCTGCTGGAAGTATACCAATTGCAGGAGACCATGGCGGTGATGCCGCTGGTAAGATGGGGCATTCTGTTGCTTCTGGCAGAGGATTTGGAGACATTTGAACGAACCCTGATCCAGGGGGGAGGAACCCAATGAATCGCACGATTGGCACCGTTGCCATTCTCGCCATGCTGGTCTTTTCAACCGGATGTGGCCGGCTGTTTGACGTGAACCTGTTCTTTGTCGGCGAGCAGACGTCGCTGGAGCGCCAGGTGCTCGGCACCTACAGCGCCCTCGGCGAGGACCTGCTCATCTACAGCAGCGTCCGCGGCGTCGATCCGAACGGATCCCTGCGTCCGGCGCCGGAGACCACCGAAAGCCAGCGCGCGGCATTCGCCGCCATGCGAAACCGCGAGTACAACCGCGACGACATTGAGCGCCTGCTCGCCGGCGGTTTTGTTGGCGAGGACAATCGCGGCATGCTGCAGATGCAAGCCAGCGGCAACGTTGACGCGCTGCAGTCGATGTCCACGGACCAGGTGGCGGAACTGATCGCCGAGGAAAACAGCGACCGCCAGGTCATCCTGGCCCGGTTGGTGGAGACATCTCCCGGTGTCACCGACGAGCAACTGCCGCAGGTCTTTTGGATCTTCGCGTCCCTGAACCAGGACGCCGCGCCGGCCGGATCATGGATCCAGGATCGCGCGGGAAACTGGAGGGTGAAGTGACGCACCGTGCACGATAATGAGCGCCCAATAGCGGCAATCAAACCAAGACCCTGAATCGCCGAAACAGCTTCAAGGCTCCAACCATGCGTCGCTCCCTTCTTGCACTCTCCGCACTCACGGCCTGCGCGTTGCCCGCGTTGGCGCAACCGCCCAATGTGAAGTTGCTGACCACCGATCCGGCCGATGAA
>CAZVAQ010000050.1:0-3591 GCA_964625145.1 uncultured Candidatus Sumerlaeota bacterium | reverse complement strand
GCCATCGTGGCGCAGCCGTATGACGTGGCGACCATCACGTCGCCGCGTCAGGGGCGCGAGTTGGCCGAGGTCACGCGACGCGATTATCCGAAGAAGACCTTTGAAATCGTGGCGGCAGCGCGCCAGGCGTTCCTGCTGGATCCCGCCAGCCACGACGGATTGCGGGCGTTGATGCTGGCCATCGATGTCCTGCGTGAAGTGGGACGCGCCGAGCAGGCCCTGCAGATGGCCGGCATTCCCGGACAACAACGCGTTGGCGACCGGGCACTGGCGCCGGAGTTCCAGTGGCGCCGGGCAGTCCTCGCCATCGAGGCCGCGCAACGCGCCGGCGAAAGCCGCGAGCACATCGAGACGCTGCGCCGCGACGCCGTCACGCGCCTCCGCGACATCTATGCGCAGGAAGACAATGCCGCGCCGTTGCGCGCGCGCGTCGGCATCGAGCTCGCCGGTGTTCTCGCCGACCTCGGCGAGGCGGAGAATGCCTTCCTTGCGCTGGAAAGCGTCGTCGCGATGTCCGCTGCGCCGGAGGAACTGCGCGCGCGCGCCGTGCTGGAACGATCGCGCATCACCGAGTCGCTGTTTGGCACGGGTGGAGCGGCGATCGCGCTGGGCATCTTCACGGATTATCCGAATGCGACCCGCGCGCGGGAGGACGCGGCATTCGATCTCGCGAATCTGGCGACGCGCGGACTCGACCTGGACGAGGCCATCTTCGCGCTGCGCGCTTTGTCCACAACGCATGCATCAATCCCGGAGATTCAGGCCGCCACAGGTTTGCGCGAGGGCGAGCTCTTTGCATCCAACGGCCAACCCGGTGCCGCGCGCGAGGCCTTGCAGGGCGCGCGCAACCGCGCGTCGGCAGTACCGCGCATGGCGGCCATGGCGGCGTTCAGGCTGGCCGAGTTGGAGGCATCCATCGGCAACTTTGCCAGCGCGATCGACATCTACGAGTCGGTGAACGAGAATCTGCGCGACCAATTCTTCGACGGGCAGCCCGCGTTCCTGGAGGAAGCGCGCGAGGGGCTGATTCGCGAGTTCCTGGCCAAGGGCAACTTCGAGCTGCGCGTCGGCGACCCGCACCTGGCGCAGGCAACCTTTGCCGAGTTGACGCGCCGCGAGCCCAAAAGCGTCGAGGCATGGCGCGGCCTGATCGAAGCACAGTTCCGCACCGGATTGCTGGACCGCGACGAGATGCGCCGCTACGAAAGCACGGCGCGCGCAAAGCGCAACGACCCGCTTGAATGGTACAAGGCCGGACTCGCGTGGTCCTACGATGGACAGATCGAGCGTACAGTCTGGCGCCTCGGTTTCCCGCCGCGTCGCACCGTCCAGAGCGATCGCATACCCGCAAGGTCGCTTCGCATGATCGAGCGCGCCATCGTGCTGGATGCGTCGATTCCGTACTTTCACCAGACGCGCGGGTTTATCCTGGAATCGCGCGCGCGGCAGGAGAAGGACCCCCGTCCGCTGAATGGCGAGGCGCTGAACGAGTACGAGCGCGCCCTCGGCCTGATCGATGCAGCGGCGCGGCCAACCGATTACGCACGGTTGTTGCTCAACGCGGGCAATGCATCGCTGGGCGCAGGCAATCCCGCGCGCGCCGCAGAATTGTACCAACGTCGCGCGGAGCAGGGCGTTCCATTCGACGAGGCGCCGACCGAGTTCCTCTTCCTGCGCAACTACGCGCAGTCGTTGTTCCTGTCCTCGCGGCCGGCCGCCGCCGCGGAGCAGTACCGCGCGGCGCGGCAGTTCCTGTCGCGCATGCCGCAGTCGGCGATGCTGACGCCCGACGTCGTCAAGCGGCTGGAGACGGAGCTGTTGGATCGCGAAGCGCTGGCATTGTTTGATGCGGGCCAGTTCGAGGAATCGGCGGACTTGTTCCAGCGGGTTGCGGATGCGAATCCGGACTATTCATTGAACCGGGTTCGCGCGCTGCGCACGCGCGGGTTGGCGCTGCACCGGTTGATGCTGCGCAGCCGCGGCGAGTTGCGCGAGGAATCGCGCCAGCAATCCGTCGCCGCCCTGCAGGAGGCGCTGGACATCGTGACCAGCAGAAGGCTGCGCGTGGAGCGCGAGGACACGCGCGGCTCCGCCCTGTTCAGCATGGACATGACCATTGCGGGAACGCCCGGCGCCGCCGCGCGCCAGGACATCACTCCCGAGGACGAGGAACGCCTCATCCGTTTGGCCCTGTCGCGCGTGCGGCTGGAAGGCGGTGATGTGCGCGAGGCCATCGCCGAGCTGGAGGCTCTGCTGGCCGACCAACCGGCCATCGACGATCTGAACATCACCTACGTGAAGACGGCGCGCGTCCTGACATTGGAACAGCTTGCACGCCAGCAGCAACGCGCCGGCGATCATCGCGCCGCCGCCGCCAGTCTCCTCGAAGCACTGCGCGATTGCCACTATGAGTTTGCCGGCTATCGCGTGATCAACCGCAACGGCCTGTCGGTCGTGTTGTCGCGGCTTGGTGAGTTGGCGCTGGCGGGCGATGAAGTGCCCTTCACGGCGAATGAATTGCGCCGCACATGGATCGGCGAGAACATTGAAGGTGACGACCCGCTGCGCATGTTGGATGCCAGCATGGTCCGCGCGTTGGAGGAGCGTGTCCCGGGGTCGTTCCTGTACGAGATCGACCGGCCGACATGGCGCGCGCGTCTTCTGCTGGTGCGGGCGCTGATTGCCGAGCGGCTCGCCATGGATGGCATTGCAACCGGTGATGACGGGTTGACGAACCTGCAGGCGATGGTCGACGCGGCCCGCGCGGATGAGCTGGCACGACAGGTCGTCACCACGCCGTTCGATCCACTGGCAACCGGCGATGCAAAGCGGTTGGCGGTCCTTGGCCACGGCGTCCTGATTCGGAATGCGCTGCGCTTCCAGGACCGCGCGACATTCGAGCGCGTTCGCGGCCGTGCGCTGGAGTTCGCAACCGCTTCCGGCCATCCGGAGATGCGGTGGTGGTTGATCGCGCAGGAGGCGCTGATCCCCGGCGGCAACACTTCCGATGCAGCGCTCAACGCCTTGTCGGAAATTGAATCGCTGGCGGCGGGGCTTGTGGGGGCGGACATGCATGTGCCGCTCGACCTGCTGGCACATCTGGAATCATCCACCGTTGCCGAAGCGATCAATGATGGCAACTGGCCCTCGGCGCGCGCGTTGACCGAGCGTTGGCAATTGGCCCGCTTGCGGTTGTTGCTTGATGGTGTCGCTCCACCGCCTCGCCCCGGCGATGAGGCGGATCGCCGTTGGTTGGTGCGCGCCATGGAACTGCGCGAAGACACGCGCCGCGCGGCAGAGCGCGCCCGCGAGATTCCCTATCTCAGCGGCATGGCCGCATCCGTCGCCGCGATTCGGACGGCAAGCACCGCGTGGAGCGAACACGTGCAGCGCGGCCGCCAGCAGAACCTGCCCAGTGCGGTCCTGATGGCACCGGTAGAGATCGAAGTGGAGAATCCCGCGGTCGCCATCGAGTTCGGTTTGGAGCTGCCGCGCGCGTCAGCGGTGGGGCTGGCCCCCGAGCATGGTGCCGCCGCAGGGACGCCGGTAGGACTGCACACCAGTGAATCTCCGGAGTCCCGCGATGAACGG
>CAZVAQ010000049.1:0-21663 GCA_964625145.1 uncultured Candidatus Sumerlaeota bacterium | reverse complement strand
CTCCGCCCCCCCGCCCCGACCAAGCCGCCGCAAAGGGCGGAAACCACCCCCCCCCCCCCCAGCCGGTGTGGCCCTGAGGTGCGTCTCAGTTCGCTGATCGGGCTGCTGGTTGCGATCCTGCTCACCTTTCACGTTGCGAACCCCGCCCAGGGGTTCGCCGACACCACAACATCGAACGAGTACGAAGTCATTGTCCTGACCGCCGATTCGCAGGCTGAGGCGGAGGACGCAGTGAGCAACCTTCCCAGTGCTATCCGACAGCGAATGATCTACCGGCACGTTGTGAGCGATCAAACGGTCGCTGTCGTTCCGGGCTTCTCCAACATGGCTGACGCAATGCTAGTGTCGCGCCACGTTGCGGCAGGTTTCAGTCATCCTTCGCGCGCGGCGCGCAGTATGTCCCGAACAGGCCAATCCGTCGATCCTCTGACTCTGATTCCACCGCGCTTCATGCTTGAGGTGACGCGGTCGTCCGAGTTGGAATACCAGAACACGGCCGGTGTTCCGGGATACGCGGAACTGGAGCAGCTTGATCGTCCCGCAACGCGAGGGCAGTACCGCGCGGCGCTGGTTCAGGCGCGAGAGACCGTGCCGCCAGACAATGTACTTGCGGGGTACGTTGCCACGAACCTCGGGATCCTGCTCCTTCTCGACGGCAATCTTTCCGAAGCGCGGGATCTTTTTCGTCAGGTCGCCAATGGAAACGTCAAGGCCGCCGCCAACCACCGCATCATGTCGATGTGGCGGCTTGGCTGGATCGCGCATCAGAAAGGCGATCATCTTGAAGCATACCGCCTGCACACCGAAACACAGCGCTTCGCCGACAACCCGCGCACGGTCGCCCGCGCGATCAAGGAGCGCACCGGCCTCATCATGGAACTGGCGAAGGACAAACGCCAGGGCTCACTCGCTGATGTTCGCGCGTTCGTGGACGCGAACCGGCATTTGGTGAATCCGGTCTATTGGGACGATCTGTCGGTGATCGACCTGATGTACCTGGAGACGTTCTACTACGAAGGTGACCTTGACGAGTTCCTGAACCGCGTCGACCCGTACCTCAGCAGCCAGGACCCACGCGCCAAGCGGCAGATCGCGACGGCACTTTGCTTCAAGGGATTGGCCTGCTATAGGCGAGATAGGATCGCCGACGCGTTCGAAAGCTTTGAAGCCGTACTCGAAATGGATTTCGGACCGAATGACCGGTGGCAGGCAATTCCCGACTTCAAAGAGCATGCGTTGGGTTGGTTGGTAGAGCTTGCGGGACGGCTGGATGATCAGGAATTGCTCAATCAATATGAGACGCAGCGTGAGGAGTACAGGCAAGGCTCTTCGGAGGCAGAACAATGAAGCTTTCGCGTCTGATACCGAGATCATTCGTCATCTGCTTCTGTGGATCATTGGCCACCTCCGTTGCGCACTGTGAAGATCCCAAGGGGCCCCCGCCGAATCCCTCGTGTGATGATTGCGAGCACCTGTTCATGGTTACTTCAGTGGGTGTGTGCGACAATTGCAAACGGCTGGATGAAATACGACACGAAATGGATCCGGAGACATACCCGCCTCCTAACCTGACGCAATGGTATCCTCATTGCCGGGGTGCATACTTGGACGATGACCCAAAGTGCTCCTCTGGTCTAGAAAGCGTAGGGTACGGAAATCCGAAGTGCAAGACCCATGCATACATTACTGAAGAATGCAGTGGAGTAGAAGAGTGCTGCCAAGACTCCGTGAGAGACATTTTCAAACGGACGTGCTTACCGGCTCAGGATGGGGAAGGCCTCTATCGCTGCGCCTGTGTCATCGAACCAAGCGGGACGATCCCGTTCGAAGAATGCATACCTCAGTAGGCCAAATCAGGAGAGTCAAATGAGAAATCGAAGCCAAGTGCTCACAACTATTGCGGCAGCTATCTGCTTTCCTGTGGCGGTGTTGGCCGATACCGACGACGGCTGGGCCCCCGAAGGGCGCACCATCCTTTCCGCTTCGTCCGCAGTCTGGAACCAACCGACGCTTACCACTTTCGAGCTCAAGCGTTCAACCTGGAAAAGAACTGACACGCTGGAGGTGACTGATATTCAGGGGGACGTTGTGTACTATGTGGAGGAGCATCACAATGTCTTCAACTCGATGGGAGAGCCGATTCCCCTAAAGGGCGCGCTCCGTGAGAGAGACGGCGAGCCTTGGGTCGTTCTCGAGATGGACCATAGTGTTAGCTTCTGGCATTTTCGCAACCATTCCAGCGCTCGCATGAAAAGCAATCTTACCCGCACCGGGATACAGGCTGCGTGGGGAAACGGCCAAAGTGTGATGGTCTCCCTCTCTTTCGACTCCGAGGGACGAGCCAGCTCATACGAAATTCCTTCATTTGATACCGCGCCATCCGGCCTTATTCACTTTACTCCCTTTTCGTACTGGAGCGCCACCGCAACTGCAGAGCACAGCCGTGCCAAAGGTTTGCTCGATGAACAAGAGGACGGATCGTATCGCCTGCATCGGGATTCCGACGTTGGCCACGATTTAACCATCTTCGACGTCTCGGAGGACGGCCCTCCGGAGTTGATGCTCCGTGAGACCCTGATCGAGTACGACGACGAGGAGCACAGCTTCCGATACATAGGTCTTCAGCGATTCGGTGGATTGGGACTCCCGACATCGGTGGAGATCGACCGGGTCACTGCAGGGGGGAAGGAGATCTCGGAAATCAGGATCACGGACATCAAAGTCGAGTACCTTGAAGAGGCTGAGTTTGCGGAGGTCCTGGATGGGTTGGTCGCGAGAATAGATCGCTGATTGCCGAAATTGACAGTACATCACCCCCCGCGTCATTCTGCCCCACTCCCCTCCCCACCGTGGGTTAACCCGCGCCAACCGTCCGGCGCGCCGTTTCCCGCCGGCGGCGCCACAAAAACCCGCTCCAAACCCTTGTTTTCATTGAACTAACCCCCTCGCCCCCCTCCCCTGCCGACCTCTCCTCTGGTGGTACAGATCTTGTACCCCTCCGCCGCGAGTTTTGACTCGCGCCCGACCGGTCGCTGGGGGGCGCATGGTTATCCACCAAGCTGATCGCCAGCCCTCCGGGTCTGATGATCGGACATGACTCAGCCAAGGGAATCACCCCATGGACATTATGGTCGAGATCGACCGATTGGAAAAACGCTTCGGCCCCATCCACGCCGTCCGCGGCGTGTCGTTCAAGGTCCGCCGAGGCGAGGTGCTGGGCTTTCTCGGGCCCAACGGCGCCGGCAAATCCACCACCATGAAGATGCTGACCTGTTTCCTGGCCCCCACGTCGGGCCGGGCAAAGGTCTGCGGCTTCGACATCCTGGAGCAATCCCGCCAGGTCCGCGAGAAGATCGGCTACTTGGCCGAGGGCGCGCCGGCCTATCCGGACATGACGCCCGAGGGCTTCCTGAAATTCATCGCCGAGGTCCGCGGACTCACCGGCGCCCGGCGCAAGGAACGCCTCGACTACGTCATCGAAACTGTCGGCATCAAGAACGTGCTGCACCAGCCCATCGACACCTTGTCCAAGGGCTACAAGCGCCGCGTCGGCCTCGCCCAGGCGATCATCCATGATCCCGAGGTCCTCATCCTCGACGAGCCGACGGACGGCCTGGACCCCAACCAGAAGCACGAGGTCCGCGGCCTGATCCAGCGCATGTCGAAGGACAAGGCGATCATCCTGTCCACGCACATCCTGGAGGAGGTGGACGCCGTCTGCACGCGCGCCATCATCATCGCGCGCGGCACCGTCATCTTCGACGGCACGCCGACGGAGCTGGAGGCAAAGTCGCGCTATCACAACGCGGTGACGTTGACGCTGGACAACAAGAACGCCGACGATGCGGAGAAGGCGCTGAAGAAGCTCAATGGCGTGCAGGCCATCACGCGCGAGCCGAACCCGCCCGGCGGCAAGCAGACGCTGGTGGTGATTCCCACCAACGGGAAGTCGCTCCTGGGTGCGGTCGCCGACATCGCCGAGGAGAACAAGTGGCGCGTCGATGAGCTGCGCACCGAGCGCGGCCGTCTCGACGAGGTCTTCCGCACGCTCACCACCAAGGGAGGCAACCAATGAACGCCGCCATGATCTGGGCCATTCTCAAGCGCGAGCTGAAGGGCTACTTCACGACGCCCGTGGCCTACGTCTTCATCGTCATCTTCCTGCTGCTGACCGCCGGCTTCACCTGGTTCCTCAGCGGCTTCTGGCAGGTGGGTCAGGCCAGCATGGGCGCCTTCTTCTTCTGGCATCCGTGGCTGTACCTGTTCCTGATCCCCGCCATCGCCATGCGCCTGTGGGCGGAGGAGCGCAAGAGCGGCACCATCGAGCTGCTCTTCACGCTCCCCATCACGCACGGCGAGGCGGTCATCGGCAAGTTCCTCGCCGCGTGGATCTTCGCAGCCATCGCGCTGGTTCTCACCTTCCCCATGTGGATCACGGTGAACTACCTGGGCGAGCCGGACAACGGCGTCATCCTGGCCAGCTACATCGGCAGCCTGCTCATGGCCGGCGCGTACCTGGCCATCGGGTCGTGCATTTCCGCCATCACGAAGAACCAGGTCATCGCCTTCGTGATCGCCGTCGTCGTCTGCCTGGTCTTCGTGCTGTTCGGCATGGTGGGGCAGATGAGCTCGCTGCAGGAGATCCTGCCCGAATCGATCATCAACTTCATCACCTTCTCCAGCTTCCTCGTGCGCTTCGATGCCATCACCCGCGGCGTGCTGGACCTGCGCGACCTGGTGTACTTCCTCTCGCTGATGGGATGCTTCCTGTTCGCGAACGTGTTGGTGCTCGACATCAAGAAGGCGCAATGAGGCGCCCAACACACGGGACTATGTGCTCCATGATTGATCACGCGGTGACAACGTGGCAATGGGCCGGGGGGTGCTCTCACTCCTCGCCACGCGCTGTCCCCACGGCCGCTCAGCCTGCCACTCCGACCACGATCACGCCGATGAGCGAATGCCGCCCTGCGGGCTGGTTGTTTGATTCTCCGAAACTTGGTTGCCTGGAACCTTGTGTCAGCCATCCGGTGTTTCGTACCATGATGGCTGAAACCCCTGTGCCTGCCTGCCTCGAGAATTCCCTGACACGCAATCCTCCGACTCACATGAAGGATACCCGATGAACAAGAAATTCACTCCCCTGATTGGCCTGCTGATCGCCGCGGTGCTGCTGGTCGGCATCAACTTGATCAGCGCCAAGCTGCTGGAAGGCTCGCGCGTCGACCTCACTCAGCAGAAGCTCTACACGCTCACCGAAGGCACGCGCTCCATCCTGCGCGACCTGGAAGAGCCCATCCGCCTGCAGCTCTACTTCACCCGCCGCGTGGGCGGCGACATTCCGGTTTTCAACAACTACCACACGCGCGTGCGCGAAATGTTGCAGGAATACCGCAACATCGCCGGCGACAAGTTGCAGCTCGAGTTCATTGATCCCGAGCCGTTCTCCGAGCAGGAGGACGAGGCCGCCTTGGCAGGACTGCAGGGCGTGCCCGCCATGCGTCCGGACGAACCGATGTTCTTCGGCCTGGTCGGCAAGAACAGCATCGACAACACCGAGGTCATTCCCTTCTTCGCCCCCGAGCGCGAGGAGTTCCTGGAGTACGACGTCTCGCGCCTCATCTACAATCTCGCCCATCCCAAGCGCCCGGTGCTTGGCCTGATCACGACCCTGCCCATCCAGGGCGACCAGGACCCCATGGCCGGCTTCACCGGCCAGCAAGTCCGCGAGCCGTGGGTCATCTACGAACAACTGCGCCAACTGTACGACGTGCGCGACCTGGGCCGCGACATCGATGAAGTCGATGAGGATGTCGACGTCCTCCTCGTCGTGCACCCCAAGCAGCTCCCCGCGCAGACGCTTTACGCCATCGACCAGTTCGTCCTCGGCGGCGGGCACACCATTGCCTTTGTCGATCCACACGCGGAGGCGGAGATTCCGCGCCAGGAACCCGGAAACCCGATGGCCGCTCTGTTCGCGCCGCGCGACAGCAACCTGGAGCCGCTGCTGGGCAAGTGGGGCCTGCGCCTGGCCGACAAGGTCGTCGCCGGCGATCGCAAATATGCCACGATGGTCACCATGCGCGATCAACGCGGCGTCCCGCAACCGACCAACTATGTCGCCTACCTGAGCCTGACACCCGAAGCACTCAATTCCGAGGACGTCGTCACCGGTGACCTGCAAATCCTCACCTTGGGAAGCGCCGGCATCCTGGAGCGGCTGGAGAGTGTGGAGGGCCTGACCATCACGCCGCTCATCGAAACCTCTCCCGAATCCATGCACATCAATGTGGAGGACATCCGCATCCAGCCCAAGCCGCAGGAGTTGCTGCAGAACTTCGTGTCGCTGGACAAGAAGCTCATGCTGGCCGCGCGCATCACCGGCCGCGCCAGCACGGCTTATCCTGATGGCCCGCCGGAGCGGGAAGAGTTCTTCGACCCGAGCCAGACGCCACCTGGCATGAACATGCCCTTCAACTTCCCCGGTGGCGCGGATCCCGAGCCCGGCTCCGAGGCAGAGGAAGCTTTGATCGAGGCAGCCAATGGCGAAGAGGCGGAGGCAGAACCCGCCCGCGAGATCCCCGAGAGCCACCTGGCCCAATCCAAGGGTGACATCAACGTCATCGTCGTCGCCGATGTTGACATGCTGGCCGACCCGTTCTGGGTGCAGACGGTCAACATCCTGGGCCAACGCATCGCCACGCCGCGCGCGGGGAACGGGTCGTTCCTCCTTAACGCGGTGGAAAATCTGGCGGGCAGCTCCGAGCTGATCAGCATTCGCTCGCGCGGCACGATGAACCGCCCATTCACACGCGTGCAGGAGATCGCCAAGGAAGCACAGGAGCAATACCAGGACCGTGAGCGTCGCCTGGAGGAGCGCTTGGAAGAGTTGCAGCAGGAGCTCAACCAAATCGCCAAGCAGACCGGTGAGCAGGGCGTCGACGCCATCGGCGAGGTCGCCGAGCTGCAACGCAAGGCCCGCGAGGAAATGGTCCAGACCCGCAAGGAGCTGCGCGATGTGCGCCGCGAACTCAACCGCGAGGTCGACCGCCTTGGCAATCGCCTGCGCTGGCTCAACGTCGCGCTGATTCCCGCCCTCGTCACCGCCATCGCCATCGGAACGGGCATCGTGCGCATTAACCGGAGGAAGTCCGCCGTATGAAAAAGTCGATACTGCTGATCGTCGGAATCATCGCCGTCGCGCTGGTCGCGGTCGCCCTGTTGATGGACCGGCCCGACACGCCAAAGGCATCGGTGCACAGCGAAGCGCAGGGGTTGACCGACGGGTTGGCCGCCAAGATGACGCGCGTCGCACACATCGAGATGTTCAATGCCGACGGCGAAGTGACCCTGAAGAAGGATGAGAAGGGTCAGTGGATCATCGAGCAGAGCGAGGGATACCGCGCCAACGAATCACAGATCGGCGAGCTGTTGGCACACATCGGCACCATGGAGGCGCGCCAGCGCCTGACCCAGAACAAGGACCTGCTCCCCGAACTCGGCTTGGACGAGCCCGGAACCGCCGGATCCCGCGCCACCCGCGTGACGCTGAAGGACGGCAGCGGATCGGTCATCGAATCCTTTGTCTTTGGCAACACCAAGTGGGGAGGCGGCCCGGGCGGCAGCCAATCCATCTATGTGCGCCGCGCCAACGAGACCCAGGCCTGGGAAGTGCGCTCCGGCGCATCGCCCAGCACCACCGTCGCCATCTGGCGCCCGCGCGAGATCATCAACGTCGCCACCAACCGCGTCCGCTCCATGGAAGTCTCCCTGCACGACGGACCGAGCTTCCACATGACGCGCCCCGAATCACCCGAGGACAGCTTCAACATCTCCAAGGTCAGCGAAGGTTGGCGCGTGCGCGACAGCGTCACCGGCGACCGCAGCGTGGCGGGATTCCTTCAAAGCCTGAACATGGATGACGTGCGCCGTGCGGAGGGATTCTTCGAGAACTTGACGGACGGTTCGCGTGTGGTCACACGGACCTTCGACGGCATGGAGATCGAATCCGAACTGCGCAAGGATGGCGACAAGACTTACATGACCCTGGTTGCGCGCTACAACGAACGGCTGCGCGAAGGCTACGCCGAGTCCCTGCCGGAGCCCGAAAACAACGCGGAACCCAACATCAAGTCCGCCGAGGACGTGCAGGCCGAGGTCGAGGAGATCAACGCCCGTGTCGCTGGTTGGGCCTACGCGCTCCCCTCCTGGAAGTTCAGCGGCATCGAACGCGCCACACGCACGACGATCCTGGAGGAAATCCAGGAAGACGTCGCCGCCGCGCAGATCCTCATCTCCTGGGAAGGCGCGCCGCAGAGCACCGTCACCGGCCGCACGCAGGAGGAGGCGAAGGAGCTGGCCGAAAGCCTGAAGGCGCGCCTCGAGGAAGAGGGGGCGGAAATCTTCGAGCAGCTCGCCCGCGAGTATTCCGACGACGCCGACACCGCGCAGGAGGGTGGCGCCATCGGAGTCGTGAAGCGCGAGGACATGACCGAGGAGTTCACCAACGCGCTCTTCGAGCTGGAGGTCGGCGAGGTCTCGGATGTGGTGGAGACGGTCTACGGCTATGTGTTGATCAAGAGAATCACCGCCCCGGATGGTTGAGCGGGGCGGTGATGTTGTGCGGTGTGACACGTTGCGGATGTATGGCAACTGCTTCAGGCCCGGATCTCAGATCCGGGTCTTTTTTCGCCCTCCAGATCCGGCAGGGCGTGTTCGCGAGGGGCCAGACCGGCGGGGATCGAGAGGGGCAGAGTGGACTGCTCTCCCAATGCCCTTGCCGAGGGAGCCAAGAGCGCCCCCTGGATCAGAGCCATCCGAACATAGGCCTTCGACTCGCGGCTGCTGCGGTTGGATCCATTCTCTGCTTGTACCATCGCTGGAGCTCCTTCCTGTGCTGCGAATTGGCCTCCGTCCAACTCCTATGCAAGAATCGAGACCAATTGGGTCCAATCGATCAGACACAGCAAAATCAAGGGAAGTTCCGTCCCAAAGGGCCTATCCCGGCGCCCAAATGCGCGGTTTTGTGCACGAGGCGCGACAAGACGGAGCACCCGGGACCGTTTTCGACCCCGGAATGATAACCTCACCAGTGTGTCAGAATCAGAAATAGTGCGTCAGTCAGGCCATGTCTGACTCAACGCGCGTCTCAGGGATAGACCTCGATCACCCGCTGTTTGTCATCGTAAACCACGGAACGGATGAAATTGCCCAGCTCGTACTGGACAATCACATCGCCTTCCTTGGTGCGGCCGATGTGAGACGGGCGGCCGATTTCATACTCCACCCGGCTGCGGCGCATGCCCGGAGTGATCACAAAATCCCGGGCCGTGCTGATTTCCTGCGGCGTGGAGGGGTAATTGTGCGGGCGCTCGGGCTTGGCACATCCAGAGCCCAGAAGTGTCAAGCTGCAGAACAACGCGATGGCGAGCAGTCGCATGGATGGAAGTCCTTCACGGATTTGACAGGCCATGATGAACCGCGGCCCGGGCCGCGGAGCAACGAAAACAGCACCCGTGGTGCGCGGGCGTCAGTCCTCCGAGCCCAATAACCAGCTCAGCAGGCCACGCCCCGAACGCGGGCGCCAAGGTTCGCATTCGTCCGCCATGATCATCTCCCGCAGATCCGCGATCGATTGCGGCAGCCGTGGGAACAAAGTCCCTCCTCCGGCAATATCCCGGACCGAGTGCGTGTCCGACCCGCCGGTGCACGGCAGGCCGAACTGCTCGGCAAAGCCCCGTGCCTTGGCAGCGGCACGCTGGCCGTAGCGCCCATTCCAAACCTCGAGGCCGGCGATGGGATAGTCCCCCGCCGCTTCCTGAAACCCGATGCGCGGCACGCCCACATGCGCCGCCAGACAAAAACCGCCCGTCTCCCGGGCCGCTCCCAGGCAATCCTCCGGCGACAAGCCGTCCGCCATGGGATGCGTGGGACCATAGACCAACAGGTCGCCCACCACGATGCCGTCGTTGATGGTGCGGACCTCCTGACCGGAAAGGATGACGAAATCCGCCGGCAGACCGTGCTGTGCGCGGTATTCGGCGATCTCCTCGGCGGGCCACACGTAGTTGTGGTCCGTCAGCACCAAGCCATGAAACCCGGCCCCAACCAGCCCCGCGACGATCTCCGCGAGGGTTGCGCGACCGTCATAACTGTGCTCGGCGGTATGGCAGTGAAGGTCGAACAGGTATTGGGACATAAGCTGAACTTGACCGGATCGGCCCGGGATGGCAAGAGGGGGAATCCTGTCGCAGGGCTCGGCGCGAAGGGAAGGGAAATCAAACCGTGCTGGGCGCTCCGCATTTCCGCCGCGCCCGCCCGCCGGGCGCCTCGCCCTTCAAAGGCGGGATTGACCCGCGCGGGCCCAGAGCCTACCTCGGCTTTACCAGTTCCCGACGAAACGACCTCCATGCCCATTCATCCCACTGCAATCGTCCATCCCTCGGCACGCATCGACCCAACCGCCGAGATCGGGGCCTATGCCCACGTGGGAGAGGAAGCGCAGATCGGCGAGCGATGCGTCCTGGCACAGGGCGCGTATGTCGCGGCGCGCGTCACCATGGGCGCGGGCAATGTTGTCGGCCCCTATGCCGTCATCGGGAGCGACCCGCAATTCCTGGGCTTTGATGCATCGCTGCGAAGTGGCGTGCGCATCGGCGACAACAATGTCCTGCGCGAGCATTGCACCATCCACCGCAGCATCTACCCCGATGGCATGACGGTCCTTGGCAACAACAACTACCTGATGGTCTCGGCGCACCTTGGTCACGATTGCCAGGTTGGAAATCATGTCGTCATGGTCAACTACGCGGGGATCTCTGGCCATGTCATCATTGAGGACCGTGTGTTCATCTCCGGCCACGTCGGCGTGCATCAGTACTGCCGCCTTGGGCGCGGCGCGATGATCGGCGGACTGAGCGGCGTGAACGCCGATGTTCCCCCGTACACCATGATTCGCGGCGACTTTGCGTTTGTGGCGGGATTGAACATTGTTGGCATGCGGCGGGCCGGTGTCTCCCCCGCCGCGCGCATGGCGCTGCGCAAGGCGTACAAGACCATCTTCCGCGCGGGGCTGAGCATTCCGCGCGGCGTTGAGATCGTGCGGGCCGAGTGGGCGGACAAGCCCGACACGCCGGCCGAGCTCCTGGCCTTCCTCGATTTCCTGGAACAGCCCTCGAAGCGTGGTGTCCTCACCGCTCGCAGTCGCAGCCGCATTCGCCACGAATCGCCCGATGCCGAACTCGAATGACGCCCGCGCGGATCACCGCCCACGGTTGTCCGTCATTGTCGTCTTCTGGAACGGCAAGGCAGATGCGCCACCCCTGATCGCGTCACTGCAGCGATGCCGCGAGGCGCTGGCCTTTCCCATGGAAGTCATCGCGGTGGACAACGCTTCCACCGACGGCACCGCCGACTGGGTGGAGCAGAACGCCCCGTGGGTGCGGCTGATCCGTCATCGCGATAACGTGGGCTTTGCGGGCGGGTGCAACGCGGGCCTGCTTCAAGCACGCGGCGAGGTGCAGATGTTGCTGAACCCCGATTGCGAGGCCGAGCCGGAAGCGCTCGCTGATCTGGTCCGTATCCTCACGCGTCACAAGCGCATCGGCATGGCCGCATGCCGGTTGCTCAACGCCGATGGAATGCGACAGTTCAATCACTACAGCGAACCCGGCCCATTATCCTACATCATCACACATTCGATGTTCGCGTCTATCTTCACACGCCTGCGAAGGTTCACGACATCATCCGCAACTGGTGGAATGCTGCGCACCGATTGGTTGATGGGCGCGTGCCTGGCCACGCGGCGCGATGTCGTCGATCGCATCGGCTTGATGGAGGAGAGCTACTTCCTCTACGCGGAGGACACCGATTGGTGCCGCCGCGCGCGCGACGTGGGATATGAAGTGGTTCTGGCACCACGAACCGCCATCCGCCACCGCCAGGGCACATCGGCAAGCAAGCGCGCGGAATTCGCCTTTCGCCAGCTCTATCGCAGCCTTGTCCGCTACACGCGGCTGCACCACGGCCCCGCGCACCGCATGGCATTGTCGGCCACGATGATTGCGGACATGGTGCTGCGGCTGCCGGTGTACTTGATTCTCGGGCGTTGGGAGCGGCTGCAATCCGCCCAGTTTGTAATCCGGATGATCCTGCGCCAGGACCCGGATTGGCGCGCCTAGCGCGTCCCGCCTTCCGGCGCGCCGGGGAGCACGACGATTTCCACGGGAATCACGCCGCGGCTGAGCGGCGCGATGCGCTCAAACGCTCCCTCCGACAAGTCTATCGCCCGTCCGCGTGTGCCGGGAAAATGATCGTTCACCCGCACCACGACTGAATCTCCCGACTCGCGATTCGTGATTCGCAGCCATGTGTTGAAGGGTAGTGACTGATGCGCGGCAGTCAGTCCGCGCGGATCATACGTTTCGCCGTTGGCGGTGAGCTTGCCCGCGAAGCCCGGTCCATACCAGGACGCATCGCCGCGCAGGACCGTGCCCGGCGGCAATGCCTGGCGCGTGACCGGTCGCGGGTTGGTCCTGGTCCGCTCGGCGCAACCGCCACAGGCGCCAAGGGTCACCATCAGAAACACCACCACCACCCATCGCGACAGGATGCCACGGTTGATCGAGCTGTTGGTCATGAGCATCAGGTGAACCGGGAGATCTCGTCCGGGATACGGTGAACCCGCTCGGAGGATTGCTTGTCGCCGGGAAACTTCACGCGCTTGCGGACGCGCACGCGGCACCCGCCATCCTCGAACTGAAATTCATCGAACTGCAGGCGGGAGAGGTAGATGCCGCGTCCGTGCTGCGACTCGATGTTCTCGTCATCAAACGGGTCGCGCAATTTCGCGTGGTCAAACCCTTCGCCCTCGTCGGTGATGACCCACTCCAGGTTCGCGCCGTCGAACTCAAACTCCACCGTGACGCGCCGGGCGCGGAGCCGCGGATTCTTCAGGCGTTCCTCATACAAGGCCCGCAAGTGGTCGAGGCCTTCCCGCAGGGCGGATGACTTCTCCTCGTAGGAGATCCCGAGGTTGCCGTGCTCCATGGCGTTGATCAACAGCTCGTGCAACCCCAGCCGCAGGCCGGCAATCTCATCCGGCGAGACCAGTCCCCCGCAGTGCTGCACCAGGTAGTTGCTCACGCTTGGGACCATGTGTAGTTGATTGGGGAGGTTCAGGCGCAGGGAGTGATGCACGACGCTGAGCATCACCTCGCGCTCGCTGCGCTGGTTGAAGACCTGACCCAGGCACTTGCGCAGGACGTGGCGGATCTCGTTTCCGCGGACTGGCTTCTTGAGGTACTCGTTCGCGCCCAGGCGGATGGCCTCCACCGCGGCGTCCTCGGTGCCATGGCCGGTCATGATGACCACCGGGCACATGCTGCCCGAATGGCGGATCTGGCCCAGCAACTCGAGCCCGGACTTCTGGGGCATGTTCAAGTCGGTCAGGACGAGGTCGGGTTCGTCGGAAACAAACTTTTCCCACGCAACCTGCCCGTCCTCGCATCCAATGACACGGTGCCCCTCGGCGGAGACAAATCGCGAAACGTACTGCAGGACCGCTTCGTCATCTTCTGCAATCAGGACGATCACGACCACCCGCCTTCAGGGATCCGGGAGTGCGGAACTCTCCGGGTGCTTCCATGTCACTTTCCAACACCGGATGCCTTGGATGTCGCTATGGCGGCAATCGAAGGGATGCAACCCCGAAAGGAGCCCGCCCCCGCGAGGTGAAGACTGGTTTGTAAAGTTCCGGAGCTGGGCATCGTCCCAAGGCCGGACCACTGGCCAAGCCAAACTCGATGGGCGTGGCGCGGTCTCCTGCTCTGGAGTACACCGGTGGCTATGGGAGTTGCTGGCCCTCCCGACGGCTTGTCGCAAGGTACTCGAAGGAACGGTTTCGCCTGCATGACGTTTTCACACCGGGATTGCAGATTTGACATTCGCGTGGCGTTTCGGATTGCCGCGACCCGGGGTGGACCTTACACCTCCACCTCTTCAATCCAAGCGGAGGCGTGTAGATGACGAGGACCCAAAGTGTTGTGGGGGCGATGTTACTTGCCGCCAGCCTGGTCGGGTCAGGCATTGCCTTGTCGGCCAAGGAAGCGATCCTGACGGAGCATGAACTCCTGCACGCCGGAACGGGTCCCGAACCCGACAGTTGGGCCGAGGCCGCCTCCTTTCCAGGGGCACCGATTCCAACCGACCTTCCGACGGTGACCTACCCAGACCGCCGTTCGACCGGCCCTGCAATCAACGTGCGCCGCCAACCAACCGGTGCCTTGACCGGGCGCCATGTCTACATAGGCGGCGGGCACGGGTGGACATTTGACAGCGACAACCCGACGACCGGAAACGCTTGGTACACGCAGCGCGGGAACAATCTCGGTATCGTCGAGGACCTCGGGAACGTGGACCAGATGGGGCTGCTGGCCCTGGCCCTGTGGAACGCAGGAGCGACCGTCATCCCGACGCGCCCGGTCGGTTTCCAGAACAATGAGATCGTGATGGACCAGAACTCGCCGGGCGTGACGTACACCGGCACCTGGGCCAACGTGCCGGTCAGCAGCGACCAATGGTACTTCCGGGTCGGGGCGGACGACCCGACGCAAATCTTCCGTGCGGCAACAGCTTCCACCACGGAAACCGCAACGGCGCGCTACACACCGAACATCCCGGAGCCGGGGATCTATCCCGTCTATACGTATGTCATGTACGGCCCCGACCGGGTCGATCAATTGTACCGGATCCGCCACGCCGGGGGCATGACCGAGGTGAGGATCAATCATCGCCGCGTCGGGCGGGGGATGGTGTGGCTGGGGTCATATTACTTCAACACCGGGAGCGAAGGGTACGTCGAAATCAGCAATCAGAAGGAAGCCAATGACCCGGGGACGGTGGTCATCGCGGACGGAATTCGATTCGGGAATGGCATGGGGGATCTGGACTTTGGCCAAGGAGTGTCCGGCTTCTCGCGCCAGGAGGAGGCATCGCGCTATTGGGCGCAGGTGAGCCTGGGCGTCGACCCGCCGGGTACGCCCAGCAACCGGCGGATCACCAGCGTCTATGACGCCAGCAGCAGCCACCAGAACGACAATGTCGGCACGCCGCCCCGCACGGCGGCATGGATGAACAACGAAACCCAAAGCAACCTGGCCGACCGGCTCTACATCGGACTGCACACGAACGCTGCCGGTGGACGTGGCGCAGTTGGCCTCTACAACAACATCAACATCACCAACGCGCGCACGCCCAACCAGATCGCCCTCGCCACATTGCTCGGCCGCGAAATCAACGAGGACATGCAGCAGCTCGACCTGCTGCACTACCCGGAGTTTCCGCGCTGGAGTACCCGCACCGTACACACCTACACATCGCCCGACATCGATTACGGCGAGCAGCGATGGGACAGCATCGGTCGCGAGATGGACGCATCGATCCTGGAAATCGCCTTCCACGACCATCAAATGGACGCTCATTACCTGCGCGATGGCCGCGCGCGGCGCCAGTTTGCGAAGTCCACCACCCAGGCGGCCATCCGCTATTTCAACCAGTTCGGCGGCGGCCCATTGGAGTTCCCGCCGGACGAACCGCGCAATGTGCGCATTGTCCAAGCCCCGGGCGGCGGTCCGTCCCTGCTCCTCAAGTGGGACCCACCAGAGGTCATCACCAGCACCAAGCCCGGCACACCCGGACCGGTCAGCGGAGGCGCACCCACGGGCTACACCGTCTACATCGGCACGGAAGGCAGTGATGTCCAGTTCCGCGTGGCCACCCCAAATGTCACCATGTGGCCCCTTACCAACATGCCCCCCGGCACGGCAGTCCATGCCGTCGTCACCGCTCGCAACGCGGGCGGGGAAAGCTTTCCGGGCAACGTCGCCTCGGGCATGGTCGGCTCCGAAGCGGCACCGCACGTCCTGGTCGTGGACGCCTTCGACAAGCACCAGGAGCCGCTCTCTCCGCGGCAAACCGTCAGTGGCATTCCGCGCCGTCCGGATCTGGGGACATTCGGTCGCATCAATCCGCGTATCGCCAATGACTTCTCCTATGCCATGACCTACACCGCCGCAATCGCCGCATCCGGCGGCGACTACAAAGTCGATTCGGTGCGGAAGTCCTCCGTCCTGTCCGGCGAGGTGAATCTGGCGGATTACCGCGCCGTCATCTGGTACACGGGCAAGGAAGGCTTCGACCCCCCGCGCAATGTGTCCTATGCTACGGTCCCCTTTGACACGGAACCCATCGATCAGGATTTCCGAACACTGCTGGAGACCTACGTTCTTGATGGTGGCAACCTTCTGCTTACCGGGCAGGACAACATCCAGGTCCTCGCCGCGAACTCCCCCACCGGCGAACGGGCCCGCTTCCGCATTCTCACCCTGCGCACCAATTTGGTCACTGGCACGTCCAACACTCTCCAAGTCCAAGGGGCACCGGGGGACATCTTCGAGGGACTCTCTTTCAGCCTCGGCCAGGGCCAAAACATCTATACCCCCAACTCTGCGGACGTCCTCAGCTCCATCTCCGGTGGCCGCATCCCCCTCCAGTATGTCGGCGGTCAGGGCGGCGGCGCAGCCACGCTCTACGATGCTTCGTCAGAGACACGCGGCAGCACGCTCGTGCTCGGCTTCCCCTTCGAGACCATCGCCTCGGAAGAGCAGCGGGCATTGCTGATGGGGCGGGCGCTGGAGTTCCTGATCCCTTCGGTGACGCAGGCGGATGTGTGGGCGCTGTATTGATTTCAGCGGCAACAGGAACACCAGGGACAGCAGTGATAGAAGAGAGTCATTTGATTGGACGAGGTGGAAGTCATCGCAGGAACCTGCGGTGGCCACCTAATACTGTCAGTCACCCCTTCAGCCTTCATCCTTCATCCTTCATCCTTTAGCCTTCCCCCTTCATCCTTGTGTTTCTTGCCCTTGACGGGGTGGGCTGAAAGGGGATTCGCAGTCCCTTGAGCCGCCAGAGCGAGGTCACTTCAGGCACGGAAACACCGCCTGCCGATCCTGCGTTTTTATGTGGACAGTGTCAGCGCGGCGGTGGTCGCGTACCGCTTGTGCCGGCGAGAAACGAAGGAGGGGCGCTTGAACGTCCAGAAATTTGAATCGGACTATCTGCCAGTCCTCCCCCTCAAGGAGTTGGTGGTGTTCCCCGGGGCTATCACGCCGTTGTTCGTGATGCGGCCCGTTTCCCTGATCGCCCTGGAGGAAGCCCTCAAGCGCGACAAGCGCCTGTTCCTGACCTGCCAAAAGCAGCCCGAGCTCGACGAACCCGGCGTGAAGGACCTGTACCAAATCGGCACCGTGGCCGAGGTGCTGCAGGTGCTTCGGGTGCCCGACGGCTCGGCGAAGGTCCTCGTCGAGGGCGTCTACGCAGCCCGCGCCATCGAGATGAGCGCCCGCGGCGGGCACCTGCAAGCGTTTGTGGTCCTGAACCAGATCAACGACGTCGCCGGAAAGGCCGTCCAAGCGCAACAGCGCCGGGTGATGGAGCTCTTCAGCGCCTTTGCGGAAATGTCCGGCAAGGTCCCCGCCGACCTGCTGGCCAACATCAAGAGCACGCGCGATCCGCTGGCCTTTGCCAATGCCGTGGCGAACTACACCACGTTCAAGACCGAGGATAAGCAGGAGATTCTGGAGTCGAACAGCCTGGAGGAGAAGTACCAGCTTCTCATCCAACTGCTGGAGGCGGAGAACCAGATCCTCGACCTGGAGAACAAGATCGCCGGCCAGGTGAAGAATCAGATCGGCAAGACCCAGCGCGAGTATTACCTGAACGAGCAATTGAAGGCCATCGAGCGCGAGCTGGGCATCGGTGGCGAGGACGACCCCGAAATCGCAGAGCTGACCGCCGCCATAGAGAACAGTGGCATGCCCGAGGAGGCACAGGAGAAGGCGGAGAAGGAACTCACCCGCCTGTCCCGCATGCCATCCATGTCGCCGGAAGCGGTCGTCACCCGCACCTACATCGAATGGCTGACAGATGTTCCCTGGTTCCGCGAGACCGAAGACGTCCTCGATCTGGAGCATGCCCGCAAGGTGCTCGACGAGGACCATTACGGCTTGACGAAGATCAAGGACCGGATCCTGGAGCATCTGGCCGTCGTGAAGCTGGCGGGCCAGGGACGTGGGCCGATCTTGTGCTTCGTCGGCCCTCCGGGTGTCGGCAAGACATCGCTGGGCCGCTCCATCGCGCGGTGCATGGGGCGCGAGTTCGTGCGTGTCTCCCTCGGTGGCCTGCGCGATGAAGCGGAAATCCGCGGCCATCGGCGCACCTACATCGGGGCGCTCCCCGGCAAGATCATCCAGTCCATGAAGCGCGCCGGCACGGTCAATCCCGTGTTCCTGCTGGACGAGATCGACAAGATGTCGTCGGACTTCCGCGGCGACCCGGCCTCCGCCATGCTCGAAGTCCTCGATCCCGAGCAGAACAAGGCCTTCAACGATCATTACCTTGAAGTGGACTACGACCTGTCCAAGGTCATGTTCCTCACCACGGCGAACACGGTGGACGGCATCCCCTATCCGCTGCTCGATCGCATGGAAGTGATCCGCCTCCCAGGCTACACCGAGGACGAGAAGCTGCAGATCGCCGTGCAGCATCTGATCCCGCGCCAACGCAAGGAGCACGGCCTGAAGGCGACGCAGCTTCGCCTGCCCAAGGCGAGCATCTCGCACCTGATCACCGCCTACACGCGGGAAGCGGGCGTGCGTAACCTGGATCGCACCATCGCCCAAGTCTGCCGCAAGGTCGCCACCGAAGTCGTCATGCATCCCCGGCGCCGCAAGTATCCGCAACTGGGCATCGAAAAGCTCCACGAGTTGCTCGGCCAGCCCAAGTACACGGACCAACAGTTCCTGGCCGCGCCGGAAATCGGCATCGCGCTGGGCTTGGCGTGGACGGAAGTCGGCGGAGAGATCCTGCCCGTCGAGACGACGCTCATGCGCGGCAAAGGGAACCTGACCCTGACCGGCAAGCTGGGCGAGGTCATGCAGGAATCGGCCAAGACCGCGCTCTCCTACATCCGTACGCACGCCGAGGAACTGGGCATAGAGCCGGATTTCCTTCCCACCACCGACATCCACATCCATGTGCCGGAAGGGGCGATCCCGAAGGACGGCCCCAGCGCGGGCGTGACGATGGCGGTGAGCCTTGCCTCCGCCTTGTCGCGCGTTCCCGTGCGACAGGATCTGGCCATGACGGGAGAAGTGACACTTCGCGGGCGGGTGTTGCGCATAGGCGGACTGAAGGAGAAGGTCCTCGCCGCGCATCGCCGCAAGCTCATGACCATCATCATCCCGAAGGAAAACGAAGGCGAGCTGGAGGAAGTCGCCCCCGACATTCGCAAGCAGTTGACGTTCGTGCCGGTCGAGACCCTCGATCAGGTTCTGGCGATTGCAATGGAACGCCCGCGCACCACCCGGCCGCGCCCGCGTCGCACCGCCAGAGGATCTTCAAGCCGGGTCCGGGGGACTGCCTGAACGAGAGGCAGCATACCCGGTTGGCAGGACAAACCGGGCTCCGCCGCACACCTCCTGGCGGAGCCCGGTTTCTTTTTGGTCCACACCGTGAACGCCAAGTAACAAGCCGAGCACAGCGATCACAGAGGACCGGGAAAGTATCACATCACCACTATTCCCTGTGTTCTCAGTGTTCTCTGTTCTTCAAGCCGCCTTTCTCTCCGTATCCCGGACTCCCGACTTGCCCTGAAACACCGGGCCGGGGCTCAATCCTCCCGCGAATATTGGAGGAAGCCCGGCGATGCTCCCTTGCACCTGTCACCCGCTCCCAACTCGGGTGAGTCTGATCTTTTGCCTCACTCTACTTTTCAGCCTTGTTCTGGTGGCTCCTTCCTCCGGCCAGGACGTCGACATACCTGCCCCCGAGGTGATCACCGCACCGCATGAGCCGCCCCCCGGGCTCCAGCTCAACTCCCCCGCCGAATCCCTGCGCACGTTCTTTCGCGCCTTCCCCAACCCCTCCGAGGGACGCCCCAGCCGCGTGGCCACCATGGCCGTCGGCACCATCAATTACCCCACGGGCCTCTCCATGGACCAGCGCATCTCGCTGGCGAACCAACTCAAGTACGTCCTCGATCGCCAGCGCTTCTTTGACTTCGATGAAGTGCAGGCCGAGTTCCAACAGCGCGGTGAGGACAGCACCCTCTATGTCTTCACGACCGTCGACGGACCACGCGGCAGTTACCCCATCACGCTGGAGCGAAACTCCGACGGACAGTGGCGCTTCACATCCGAGACCATTGACTCCCTCAACGACATGGTCGGCGCCGTCCGGGACCAGCAGATCGTGACCGGTGTGGAGTTCTCCCCGGAGCTGTCCATCGGCATGCGGATTCGGGACTTGGTGCCGCCGTACCTGCAACGGGTCGGCGTGATTCTGGAGCATTGGCAATGGCTCGCCATCCTTGCGCTCATCACCGCCGGCTTGCTCATTGACCGGTTGGTTGCGTTCCTCCTGGCGGTGGTCTCCGGACCCGCATTGAGGCGATTCTCGTATTCATTGGACTGGAACCGCCGCAAGACCGCCGCGCGCCCCTTTGGTTTGCTGGCCATGGCGGGCCTGTGGGCCGTGGGGATCAACTGGCTGCTCCTGCCGTCCACCGTGTTGGGCGTCATGAACGTCGCGGTGCAGTTCCTCGCCGCTGTCAGCTTCGTGTGGGCGGCCTATACGGCCGTGGACGCGGTGAAGGAAATCCTCCTCAACAAGGCCAAGTCCCGCGGCTCGAAGTTCGACGACCTGGTGATCCCCTTTGCCGCCAAGGTCGCCAAGATCTTCGTCGTCGCCTTCGGCATGGTCTTTGTCGCGAGCAACATTGGCGTCAACGTCACCAGCCTCCTCGCCGGCCTCGGCATCGGCGGCCTCGCATTCGCCCTCGCCGCCAAGAACACCGTCGAGAACGTCTTCGGCTCCATCGCCATCCTCATCGACCAACCCTTCCGCGTCGGCGACTGGATCGTCGTCGAGGGCGGCGAGGTCGACGGCACCGTCGAGGCCGTCGGCCTGCGCAGCACGCGCGTGCGCACTTTCTACAATTCGCTGATCACATTGCCCAACGCGCGCCTGATCAACAGCCACGTCGACAACTATGGCCTGCGTCGCTACCGCCGATGGAGCACGACCATCTCGCTGACCTATGACACTCCTCCGGAAAAGGTGGAGGCATTCTGCGAAGCCCTCCGGGAACTCGTTCGCCTGCATCCCTACACGCGCAAGGACGGCTACCACATCTACGCCAACGAGTTTGGCGCCCATTCACTCGAAGTCTTGTTCTACATCTTCTTCGAGACGCCCGATTGGGCGACGGAGCTGCGCGAGCGCCACCGCATGTTTTGCGACATCCTGCGCGTGGCAAAGCAACTCGGCGTCGAGTTCGCCCTCCCCACGCAGACCCTCCACATCAAGCGCGGGCTGCCCGACCACGCGGACAAGCCCAACACGGTTGACGAGGCCCTGCGCCACGGCCGCCGCATCGGCCGCCGCGCCCTGCACGAGACGCTCCCGCCTGGGGCCGACAAGCCTCCGCCGGTTTCCTACACCATGCCCACCGACCTCAGCGAAGACGAAATCCTGCGCCTGGAAGCCGAAAGAATCCACGGCGGCGGAAACTGAAGGAGAAGGATGAAGGATGAAGGATGAAGG
>CAZVAQ010000048.1:8213-21777 GCA_964625145.1 uncultured Candidatus Sumerlaeota bacterium | reverse complement strand
AGGCGCCGCTCTCCCTCGCGGTACCATCCTCCCCCGCTGCCAAGAGCCTCCCCCCCGGGGAGCAGCCAGGCGCGGACGGCAAACCACAGTCCCACCACCACACCCAGCAGGAGGAACGCCCTGACCGCTCGCCGGACCGCCTCCCGCCGGTCGGGAGCCAGCGTCGCCGCGGCGATGGGCAGAGCGGCAAGGCCCGGCAGGACGCTCTCCTTGCACAGGAGCCCCACGGCAAAACACCCCGCCCCCAGGATGGCGAGTCCCAAGGATGAGCTGGAAAGCAGGGCCAACGCTGCCAACAAACCTGCCCCCGCCAGCAGATCCATCTGCCCGACCCACGGGAGCAGGACATCGGCCGCCAAGGGGTGGAATACCGGCAGCAACCCAGCCATGGCGGCAACCACCGGTGGAAGCCGGCACCGGACGGCAAGAAACCACGTTAACAATGCGGCAATGGCGGCTGCGCCCAAGATGGTGAGAGCCGGGACCCACGCCGACTCCGAGCCGGTCAGGGTCCACAAGACCTTCGGGATGGGCCGCCAGAGGGCATCGCCCGGGTGCTCCTGCCAATGGGGTAGCAGGAAGAGCTCCCCGACGGGTCGCCCCGCGTTGATCTGGGGGAGTTGGCCCAGATGAATGGCGTCATCGAGGATGAGATCCTCCCCCCGGGCCCGGAGCCGATGCAGGGCCGTGGCCCCGGCGGCAAGGCCTGTGGCGGCCGCAACCGCAATGGCGACAATGGGAGTCGCGCGGGGTTTCGGGGGAAAAAAGCGGCTCATTGATTCCGGCAAGCCTTGACCCGTGGGGGGTGCGACCTAAAGTTGCCCTCGCCAACGCCAGCAGAGCCGATGCAGAAGCCGGTTTCTGGCTGGGGGCGCATGCGAGTCCAGATCAGCCTTCTGAATTCCCAATTTCGAACCCGAGCCTTGGAGGTTTGCCAAGTGAGCAGCACGATGACAGCCAAGAATCCCGCGCCTGCCAAGGTAGGTACCGTCTCCGCCGAATTCGACGGCAAGACCATTGAATTCCCCGTGCTTGTTGGCAGCGAGCAAGAGAAGGCGATCGACATTTCGAAGCTCCGGGGCCAGACCGGCTACATCACCTATGACGATGGCTTCAAGAACACCGGCTCCTGCATCAGCGACATCACCTTCATCGACGGCGAGCTTGGCATCCTGCGCTACCGCGGGTATCCCATCGAGGAGATCGCCGCAAAGTCAACCTTCACCGAGACGGCGTATCTGATCATTTACGGCGAGCTACCCACGCAGAAGCAGCTCGACACCTTTGAGGCCTCCATCACCGAGCACACGCCGATTCACATGGACCTGCGCCATCACTTCGAGGGCTTCCCCGCTACGGCGGCCCCCATGGCCATCCTTTCGGCGATGTTCAACGCGGTCTCCTGCTACTCCCCGCACTTGATCGACCCCAAGGTGGACGACGACCAGTTCATGGAAGCCACCGCGCGGTTGCTGGGCAAGGCCAGCACCATCGCGGCATACACCTATCGCAAGCGCACGGGCAAGCCCTTCAACTTCCCGAACCCGCACCTGGGCTACTGCGAGAACTTCCTGCACATGATGTTCAGCGAGCCCTATCGCGATCATCTGGGGCACCCCGACGTGATCCGGGCGCTGGACCTGATCCTGATCCTGCACGCCGACCACGAGCAGAACTGCTCGACCTCGACCGTGCGCATGGTCGGCAGCTCCCAGGCAAACCTGTTCGCTTCCGTGGCCGCCGGCGTGTGCGCCCTCTGGGGGCCGCTGCATGGCGGCGCCAACACCGAAGTGATCAAGATGCTCGAGTCCATCCGCACCGAGGGGCTGACCACCAAGGATGTGGTGGCCCGCGCCAAGAACAAGAACAGCAACTTCCGCCTCATGGGCTTTGGCCACCGGGTTTACAAGAATTTCGACCCGCGTTCGCGCATCCTGAAGGAAGCCACCGACAAGGCGCTCAAGAGCCTCAACATCAGCGACGACCTGCTGGACATCGCGATGGAACTGGAAGAGGCCGCGCTGCGGGACGACTACTTCGTCGAGCGCAAGCTCTACCCCAACGTCGACTTCTACAGCGGCATCCTGATGCGGGCCATGGGCATCCCGGTGGAGATGTTCACGGTGATGTTCGCCATGGGCCGAATGCCCGGCTGGATCGCCAATTGGAAGGAAGTCCACGACGACCCCAACTCGGTCATCTACCGCCCGCGGCAAATCTACAACGGACCGACACTGCGGTCTTACACACCGGTCGGCGAGCGGGGATGACCCCCGCTCTGCGGGCGACAGGCACCCGGATCGGCATTGACGGGATGGAACGGCAGCCATGATATTTACTCTATCGCTGTCGGAGCGCAATCCCCCGGTGACCTTGGAGCACCTGCAAGGCTCTTGAACGACGAACCTCCCAAACGCTGGCTCTATCTTGTGGCCGGCACGGCTGCCATTCTGGTCTGGTCCATCGCCCCGGGCGAGTCGATAGCCGAGGCTGCCGTGGATGCCGAAGAGCGTGCGGAAGCATGGTATGCTCTGCGCGTGGGTCTGGTCGTTCTCTTCGGCCTGTTGTCCGCCCTGTGTTTCATGATGCAGACGGCACTGAGCTCTGATGAGTCCGAGGACGACGCGCCCAACGAGGAGACCTGGCGATCCGAGCGCGCGTGCTGGTTTGCCGGCCTGCTCTACTACTCCGCGATGAGCATCACCGTGGTCGATACGATCATGGGTTGGGCCCCCGATTGGGAGCCCGCAGCGGCATGCCTGGGAAGTGTGCTGGCAATTGCGTTTCAGTTCGTCATCCTGGACAGTGCCGGGCGGAATATCAGCCTGCTGTATCCGGCGTGGGTGAGACGATGGCTCGGCGGAGCCGCCGGAATCGCCGCGGCTCCCGTGCGCCCCTTGGTCGCCATGCTCTTCTCCCTTACCCGCGAGGGCACCCTCACGCGCGATGAATGGCGGCTGCGCCATCTGCGCAACACACGCCTGCGGTTGCTCCCCCACGTCCACGGTGTCGACCGCCTGGTGGACGAGGAGGAAGCCGACATGATCGACAGTGTGCGCGAGTTTGCCGAGCGCACCGCCGGCGACATCATGACTCCGCGCATCGACATCGAGGGAGTCCCCATCGAAATCCCGACCGCCGACCTGATCGCCCGGCTGCGCAAGACCGACTACAGCCGCATCGTCGTCTATGACGGCAACCTGGACAATGTCGTGGGGACGCTGCTGGCAAAGGAAGTCCTGCTCAACCTGCATCGCAAGCCCTTGGAGTTTCTGCGCGAGCCCATGCTCGTCTCTCGGGACATGAAGCTGCCGGACCTGCTCCGCATGCTGCGCAAGTCACGCGCCCACATGGCCATCGTGCTGGACGAGTATGGCGGCACATGCGGCCTGGTCACCTTGCATGACTTGTTCGAGGAAATCGTCGGCGACCACATCCCCGACGAGGAGGACGAGGAGGACTTCTGGATCGAGGAGTCCGCGGACGGCGAGGTGGTGCTGCTCAACGGACGTGTGGAACTGTGGGAGGTGAACGAGGATCTTGACCTGGAGCTGGATGAAACGATCGCCCGCACCATCGGTGGTTATGTTGCCGACCAGTTGGGGCATATGCCCGCGCCGGGAGAGCATCTGGAAGTCGACGGCGGCGTCTTCCACGTGGAGGAAGTGGCCAACAATCGCGTGCAGAGGCTACGGTTCGTGCGCGAGCAGGTCCATGCGGAACTGCCGGAGGAAATCGAGTCGTGATCGCGATCCTGCTCGGCTTCCTGCTCGTCGGTCTGCTCGTCCGCCAATGGTGCGAACGCTCGGAGGCTCATCATCTTCACCTGTCGGTGGATGTGCTGTACCCGGGTGAGAACGAGGAGATGGAACTCGATCCCAACCTGGCCTCGACCGTCCTGCGGCGAACGCGCATGGCGCTCAGCGCGGCGAAGCTGATGCGCTTGGTGTCGCTGCTGATCCTGATTCCAACCTCGACGCTGCTTGCATCCGAATTCCTGCGCGCTGCCGGGGAGCAGTGGGATTACCACGTGTTGCGCGTCATCGCCGGGACGATGCTCCTGTTCGGAATCGTCTTCCTGATGCACGCGTTGGCAGTCCTGCAAGTGACGGCGAGGGATTCGGGACCGCGGCGCACGGCACCCGAGTGGATCCTGCGCGAGGATGCCATGCCGCCAATCTCCATCACCGCCGCGTGGTATGCGTGGGAGACATTGGTGCGCGGCATCGACCGGCTGTTGATGCTGCTGGGGCTGGGACGTCCCAGTGCGCAGCTCATCGAGCAGGACCAGGAAGTGCGCCTGTCCGTGGACAGCGTCCGCACGATGCGCGCTGACAAG
Organism: uncultured Candidatus Sumerlaeota bacterium; assembly: GCA_964625145.1. Lineage (GTDB taxonomy): Bacteria > Sumerlaeota > Sumerlaeia > SLMS01 > JAHLLQ01 > CAYTRP01. The sequence continues at coordinate 17,438 of CAZVAQ010000048.1, read as the reverse complement.
GGAGCGCATGGAAAGACCGCCCACGAGGTGAACGACAACGACGACCGCACCGCGCGGCAGATGGTTCGCTCCATCGAGGAGTTGGACACGACATTGGTGCGCGAGGTGATGCGGCCGATCAACAAGGTGACGGCCGTTCGCCTTCCCGCCTACAATTCCAAGCGGTTGCTGAGCCTGTGCCGTCGCACCGGTTACACGCGCATCCCGGTCTACGAGGACACGATCACGAACCTGAGCGGGTACATCAACGTGTACGACCTGCTGGAGAAGGACAAGCTGCCGGAGAACCTGCGGCCGCTGGTCATCCGTCCGTTGTTTGTCCCCGAGGTCGCCCGCGTGAACAGCACGCTGCAGGAAATGATCCGCCGCAAGCAGCAGGTCGCCATTGTGTTTGACGAGTACGGCGGCACGTCCGGTTGGTTGTCGCGCGAGGACATCCTGGAGGAGATCGTCGGCGAGGTCGGCGACGAGTATGAGCACCCGCAGACGTTGGTCGAGAAAATCGGCGACGGCTATCTGGTGGACGCGTCCATGAACCTGGACGATGTGCGCGAGGAACTGGGGCTGGACCTGTTCCGTCGCAACTACGACACCATCGCGGGTTGGATCTATCACCGGTTGGGACGCGCGCCGCGGCGCGGCGAGATCATCGAGGAATCGGGCTGGAAGATCATCGCGTCCAACACCGCTGGACATCGTGTCTCGAAGGTCCGCCTGCTGCCGCCACCATCGGAAGTTGACCGCGAGGACAATGGCCGGCCCGAGGGTGACGCCTGATCCATGATCAGTCAGGCTCTCAAGCAATGGTTCTGGGACTGCTACGACCATCTGGGCCGTTTGCTGGTGTCGAACCTGGGCTTCTTCCTGCTGCTCTTCCCGGTCTTCGTGCTGCTGCCGGCGTTTCTCGAGCCATTGCTCAGCGAACAAGCCGGACCGGTCGAGATCGCGGCGGCGTACCTGATCGCCATGGTGGTGTCATCGCTGTTCAATGCCGCATGGCTGGCGGGGTTGCTGCACTTCGGTCAACTCGTCAGCGCGGAGAAGGATCCTCCATGGCGCGCGGTGCCTCATGGAGTGTGGCTGCATTTCCGGCGCGTGCTGCTGTTCCTGCTGATGGTCGGGTTGATACTTGGCATCCTGCTGCTGAACGTGTGGTTCTACTTTGCGAGCGGACAACTGACAGGGCCGCTCGCATTCGTGGGATATGTGCTGGGCGGGTTCTTCCTGTGGATGATTCCATTCCTGTTCATGATCGTGCTGCATGCCCTGCCGTTCCTGGTGCGCAACGAAGCGCGACCGCTGCGCGCATTGCGATTCGGGTTCCTGGTGTCGATGAAGTACCCATGGGTGACGTTTTCCGCGCTGATCTTCCTCGGCAGCTTGTGGGTGCTGGGAGCCGCGGTGAAATTCGCCGGGATCTTCCTGTTCGCCTTTGCTGGAACCGCGATGCTGATCAACAGCCTCCACGACGTGTTGTTCGACACGGAGGAACGCGCCGGGCGGCTGCGCAAGACGCAGGATTCCAACATCCCCAAGCGCCCCGCCAGTTGGAAGGAGCTCCGCCAACTCGAAGACGAAACCGAGGAAGAACGCCTCCGCCGCGCACGCTACGAGCGCACATTCCGCGATTTGATCAGGCCATGGGAAGGATGAGAGAGTTCCGAGTTCCGGGTTCCGAGCAAGCGCAGTTCCTCGTTCCAAGTTCCTCGTTGGGTGAATTTCTTGCCCGCCCTGGAAACTGCGCAAGAAGCAGACTGCACGGCAGCTACAAGACGACACCCCCCAAAGCAGCACGGCCATCATGGGCATGACGCTCTTCTGAAGTATTGGGCCAGAGCGGCGGTTTGAGACTGGCCGCTCTGGGGCACGATGCCCCAGCTACTTTGAATTGGAATTGATTGTGCAGAGTTCCTCAATCCGATGCTCGGCAAGTCACCGCATTTTGTCCCATAAAGCAGAATGGCCGGAGTGGCAACCCGCCCACTCCGGCCATTCACTTCATCCTTCATCCTTCATCCTTACTTGTATATCGGCCCATACGTCTGGCACGCCCTGAAGTCCGCGCCCATTGGGTCGTCGGTGCCGAAGGCTGTCCAGGCAGACGGACGGAAGATGCGGTCCTCGCCGACGTTGTGCATGTAGACGGGGATGCGCAGGATCGATGCGAGGCTGAGCAGGTCCGCGCCCACGTGGCCGTAGCACATGGAGCAGTGGTTCGAGCCCCAGTTGTTCATCACCGTGTAGACATCGCGGAATGCACCTCGACCCGTCGTGCGCGGCACGAAGTACGTCGTCGGCCACGTTGAGTCGGTGCGCTTGTCGATGATGTCGTGCACGTTGTCGGGCAGGTCAACCGTCGTGCCTTCGGCAATCTGCAGCACGGGGCCGAGGCCCTTGACAACGTTGAGGCGCAGGATCGTTGAGGGCATGCCGCCGCGCGTGCGGAAGCGCGTGGAGTAGCCGCCGCCGCGGAAATACTCGCGGTTGCCGGGATGCCACGTCGTTGACTTCAGGCACTTCTGCGTGTCCGCCTCGGTCACTTCCCACCACGGCTTCATGGCGGGCTTGCCGTTGATTTCCTGCTGGCCGGTGCCATCGAGAGCCGCCGGTCCCGAGTTGATAAGATGCAGGAAACCGCTCGCGGCGTCGCCGCTGACGGTGTGGCCCGTGACGCGCTTGACGGCGTCGGGGCTCCAGAAAGTGCGCACGTCCGCAAAGACCTGCGCGCCGCCGGTGAGCAAGTGTCCCAGAAGCATCGACACCGCGTTGAGCGAATCGTTCTCCGTCGCCAGCATGAACGGCTGGCGGATGCCATTCCAGTCGAACGTGGAGGTGAGAATCGCCTCCATGAAATCGCCGTTGGGGAAATGGTCCGTCCATTGGCGCTGCCCTTGGAAACCGGCGGCCAAGGCGTTGTGCCCCATGGCCTCCTCGGCGTATCCCATCTCGGCCAGCTTCGGATTGCCGATCATCAGGTCGCGGGCGATCAGCGCCATCTTCACGCAGGTTTCCCAACCAGCGTCCTTCTCCGCGCGCGAATACTGGCGCTCGGGCTTGTTGGGGTCAAAGCCCTCGGGGCAGTTCTTCTTCGTCCACGCCAGCGCGCGGGCGAACTCGTCCTGGTCGTAGAGTTTCAACTCGAAGCGGCGGACGAACTCCGACATGTCCACCGTCTCGACGCGCATGCCGAGATACTCCTCGAAGAGGTTGTAGTCGGTCATGCAACCGGCGATGCCCATGGAGACGCTTCCCATGGCCAGATAGCTCTTGCCGCGCATGGTGGCGGCGGCGATGCCCGCGCGCACAAAGCGCAGGATCTTCTCGCGCACGTCCGGCGGGATCGCCGTGTCGCCGGCGTCCTGCACGTCGCGGCCGTAGATGCCAAAGGCCGGAAGGCCCTTCTGGTTGTGCGCCGCAAGCGTCGCGGCCAGATAGACCGCGCCGGGGCGCTCGGTTCCGTTGAAGCCCCAGATCGCCTTGGGCAGCAGCGGGTTCATGTCCATCGTCTCCGAACCGTAGCACCAACACGGTGTCACGGACAGGGAGACCGCCACGCCTTCGCGCTCGAACAGCTCGGCCACCCGCGCCGATTCCGCCACGCCGCCGATGCAATGATCGGGGACGACGCTCTCGACGGGTTCGCCGCTGGGATGGCGCAGCTCTGCGCGGATCAGGTCCGCCGCCGCGCGCGCCATGGCCAGCGTCACCGATTCCAGCGATTCACGCACTCCGCCCCACCGCCCATCAATGATGGGGCGAATGCCAACCTTGGGGAGGCGCCCAATAAGACGCTCATTGGGACGCCCTGCACTCGAAGCCATACCGCACTCCTCTCCATTCTTCAATTGTGGGGGGGATGTCAAGTAGGCCACCGGCGGCATGTGGGGACAATGGGAAACGTATTCCCCTGCTGCCTCGCCTCCGGCCTTGCCCCTCTTCCCGCTGGGGTGGTGTTTTGGCGTGCCTGTACAAATCCCCGCAGGAGCGTCCCCCGCCCATGGGTGAATCCCTGTTGGCTGACCAGAAGCAGCGACTGGTTTCGCTGGACGTCTTTCGTGGCATCACCATCGCCTCGATGGTGCTCGTCAACAATCCCGGCAGTTGGGGAAACCTCTACGCCCCGCTCGGCCACGCCAGGTGGGACGGGTGGACGCCGACGGATTTCGTCTTCCCCTTCTTCCTCTTCATCGTCGGCGTCGCGATGACGTTCTCCTTCGACCGGCGCGCGCAATCCGGCGCGGACAAGGGTCGCCTGATCGCCCACGCATTCCGCCGCAGCCTCATCCTGATGCTGCTGGGCTTCTTTGTCGGGGCCTTTGGAAACTTGAAGTGGTGGAACATGGCCGCCTATGTGATGATCTTCGCGGGCCTAACCTTGGTCTACTCCTCCGAGCCGCTCCTGAGTCTTGGCAAGACGGACATCGAAAAGGCCAAGAAGATCGGCGGCTGGACACTGCTCGCTGCGGGAGTCATCACCTTCTACGCATCCCTCGAACAGTTCGGCAGCCAGCGCATCCCCGGCGTCCTGCAGCGCATCGCGTGGTGCTACTTCGCGGCAACGTTCATCATGCTGTGGACCACCTGGAAGGGCCGCCTTGTCTGGACGATCCTGATCCTCAACGCCTACTGGCTGATCGTGCGCTATCTGGACGCGCCCGCCGATTACATCATCCCCATCAGAGGTGCCGACGCCCCTGAAGGCGCACTCTTCCCCGGCCGCCTGCATGATTGGATCGACGTGAAGATCTTTGGCGATCATCTCTACAGCCGACGCCCGGATCCCGAGGGACTCCTGAGCACACTGCCCGCCATCGCGACGGTGTTGTGCGGATCGTTGACGGGACCATGGCTGAAGACGAAGCACGACGCGCGCGACAAGGCCATCGCCATGGCCTGCATGGGCGGCATTCTGATCCTGGCCGGCCTGTGCATGGACACCTTCTTCCCCATCAACAAGAAGATCTGGACCAGCAGCTACGTCGTCTTCTGCGCGGGATGGGCCATGGCGATCCTCGCGATGTGCTATTACCTGGTCGACATTCGCAAGTGGCGGTTGTGGAGCATGCCGTTCGTCGTCCTCGGCACCAACGCGATCCTGGTGTACTGGGCCTCGACGATGATGTCCGTGTCCATGTCCCGGCATTTCAAGTGGATGACGGCGGCCGGTACTGAGACCAACCTGCGTTCGTGGCTGTATTCCTTCTACACCGCCAACATCGATCCGCCGAAGCTGGAATCGCTGGCGTGGGCGTTGAGCTACGTGATCCTGTGGGTGCTGCTGACGATTCCGTTCTACCGGAACAAGATTTTCCTGAAGGTGTAGAAGCCGGGCGTCGTGAGGAAGTGGGCTTGCTGCTCCGAAGCGACAGCAAAGGGCGACACGCACTGTTGCGATTTGGAGCGTCATCGGCCGACTTGCCGGGCAGGAGCCCGACGTGCCCAGCGTCGACTGTCAGACTAACTCTTCCGCGCCCGCGCCACCAATTCGCGCACGGCGTCTTTCCACTCAGGAAGCTCCAACTCGAACCCGGCCTCCATCAATCGGCGCGGCACGACGCGGCGGCTCTTCAGGATCAGCTCCGTCTCCGTACGCAGAAACACCGCGCCGACCTCGAGCATCCACTTCGTCGCGGGCAGTCCGATGGGCATTCCCCAAGCCCTGCGGATTTTGGCCATGAACTCGCGATTCGGGATCGGATTCGACGACGAGATGTTGATGCAACCGTCCAAGTCTTCGCGCTCGATGAGGAATCGGATGGCACGGATGAAGTCGTACTCGTGAATCCATGATACATATTGCAATCCATCGCCGCAGGTGCCGCCCAGGCCACGCTTCACGAGTGTGAGCAGCGTGTCGAAGATGCTCCCCCTGTCGGGACTCATGGTCATGGCAGAGCGCATCGCTATGCGGCGCGTGTTGGGCGTGTTGGCGGCAAAGAACTCGCGCTCCCACGCGCGGGCCACGTCGATGCTAAAGTTCCACTTCTCCGGTGCACCCGCTTCATTGCCGCCGAGCTCGCCGTCGATTTCGTCCATGGGGCGATCGAGCGCGTGACGATAGATGGTGGCGGTGCTGGCATTGAGCCACAGACGCGGCGGATTGCGGGCCTGCGCGATGGCCTCCCCCACCGCGCGGGTGGATTCAATGCGCGAGTTCATGATCTCGGCGCGGTTCTGCGCGTGGTAGCGGCAATTGACGCTGCGGCCGGCGAGGTTGATGACGACGCCCGCGCCATCGATCTCACGCGCCCAGCGGCCGACCGAGCGCCCGTCCCATGCCTCCACGCGCCCGGCCGGCGCGCGAGTCGTGCGGGACAGGATGACAATTCCGTCGCCGGCCTTGAGAAAGGCGTGCGCCAACACGCGCCCAACGTGACCGCTGCCGCCGGGGATGACGACTTTCAAGAAGTTCCCTCTTCAATCGGCGCAAAGATGGCCACATTCGCCCTTGTCATCTCCGCCCACAGGCGATCCCCATAGCAGTAGTGCCACCATTCACTGGGGTAATTCACCAGACCCGCGGCTTCCATTGCTTCGAGCAATATGCGCCGGTTCTCGCGCTGCTGCGGCGTGATGTCGGGAGAATGCGTCCGCGCGCGTTCGACCAACTCGACGCCGTCGGTTCCCATGTCGAGTTCGTTTCCATCCGCATCCGCAAGTGTCACATCCACGGCGCCGCCGGCCTGGTGGCCGCTGCCAAATCCGCGCGGGTCGGCGACGAACTCGCGCGTGCGTGTGTGGATATCGTCGTCGCTGGCATTCGGGAACCGATGGCGCATCTCGCGTTCCATCCATCGCCACAGCTCCCATTGGCGGGAGCGCGGACGGAATGCCTCATAGATGACAAGGCGGTATTCCGGCGGCAGGGCCGCCTGCGCCACCTTCAGCATGTCGTACACGACGCCGCGCACGCGGAAGTCGGAGGTGTAGCGCGGACTGAGGATAAAGCCGTCCTGCGGGCGGATCTCGACGATCCACGGAGGCGATTCGCTTTCCTCGACACGATAGGTGTGCGGCATGCTGGTCCTCCCTTCCGACAGGGTATCGTCAGTCCAATCAAATCAAGCCCTTTGCCCGCGCAGCGAACAGGGTGGTGAGTGTGAAGCCGCACACAATTTGCCTGCCCGCGATGGCCGCGTCAATCTCATCCCACCCGAATGGCTTCAGTTCGTAGATCTCCTCGACGTCCGGATGGTCGTCCACCATGCGCAATCCGGTGGCGACATAGGAGAGGAATCGCTCGTTCCCCAGACCCGGAGCCGGGTGATAATCGAGGATGAGCTCGATGCGGCCGGCTTCGTGGCCGGTCTCCTCGAAAAGCTCGCGCCGGGCAGTCTCGGTGAAGTCCTCATCCGGTTCCGCGCCACCGGCCGCGATCTCCCATCCCCACGTGTCGGGGGGATAGCGATGGTGCAGTCCCAACAGCGCGCGCCCGTCCGGCAGGATCGGCAGCACGCCGACACCGATTCGGCGATAGTCGATCTTCCAATGCGTCCCCTCGCGGCCGGAATGAAAGCGCACGCGATCCTCGTGGACGCGAAAGTAGCGGTTGTCGACAATGATCCGTCCGTCGAGCCGCTGCGTGGGGCGATGCTCCGCCATTTATTTCCCACCTCTTGGTTGAATTCATGGGCGCGAGGCCCGTAAGGAATAACGACTTCGTTCTGCGAGAGGCGGCAAGCCGGATGATGCGATTTCAAATGATGGGTGCCGTGGCGATGCTGCTTCTGGCAATTGCCCTGGGCGGCTGCGGCCAATCGGAAATCGATGGAGTCTCCGGCTTGGAGGAACCGGTGCAGACGCGCCTCCAGCAAGCCTTCACCGTCGCCAACATCGATGAATACACCATCACCGCGATGGATGAATACACGGTGGACGCGTTGGTGCTGTCCACCAAGCGTTACTACATGGACCGTGAAGCGAATGTGTCGCCGGTGGATTTCCTGCTGGCGTGGGGCCCGGTTGCGGAGGACAGCGCGCCCAACGACATCCGCTGGTCACAAGGATGGCGATGGGGGGAGTATCGCTTTGAATACGGGGACACGGACCTGCGCGAATCGACCATCGACCGCAACACCGCCAACACGCACATCATCCCGGACCCGGCGGATCCGGAGTTGCGCAGTGCACTCTTGAGCGTTCGCCGCGGGGACGTGGTGCGGATGAAGGGTTATCTCGTCAACGTGTCGGCGCCGGACGGTTGGCGATGGATTTCATCGCGCTCGCGCCATGACACGGGAGGCGGGGCCTGCGAGATCTTTTACGTCACAGAGTTGGAGTGAGTTCCGGGTTCCGAGTTTGCCCAACCGGTTCAGAAGTTGGCCCCGTCCACAATGTCCACTGTGTCCACTTCGTCCAACCCACCCACCCACTAAATCTGATAATCGTAAATCGGCGTGTCGTCCTTGCTGGGCGAAACCGGTGCCTTGCGCGGTCCGCTGCCGGCGAAGAGCGCCTCGCCGTTGCCACGGCGCACCGGCTCGCAACCAACCTTGTCGCATAGCTCGTTGAGCTTCGCCTCCAGATCCATCAGCCTGTCGCGCACGGGGTCGGGCAGGTGAATATGGTCGAGGGCCTTGCCGGGGCTGACCTTCTCACCGCGCGCCTTCACGATGCGGCCCGGTATGCCGACGACGGTGCAATCGTCCGGCACGTCGGTGAGCACCACGCTGTTGGAACCGACGTACACATTGTTGCCGAGCGTGATGTTCCCAAGGATCTTCGCACCCGCGCCAACCACCACATTGTCGAGCAGCGTCGGATGGCGCTTGCCGGTTTCCTTCCCCGTGCCGCCAAGGGTCACCTGGTGAAAGAGCGTGCAGTTGTCGCCGATGATGGCTGTCTCGCCGATGACGACGCCCATGCCATGGTCGATGAAGAAACCGCCGCCGATCTGCGCGCCGGGATGAATCTCAATCCCCGTGAGCCACCGGTTGAACATCGACACCAAACGCGGTAGCAGCGGCACGCCCATGTTGCGAAGCCCATGGGTCAGGCGATGAATCACCGTGGCATGAAAGCCGGGATACGTCAGGATGATCTCGACAATGGCCCATGGTCCGCGGGCGGCAGGATCGTTCTCGCGCGCCGCATGGATGTCCATGCGCAGCAGCTGAAAGAAATTCCGATGCGGCTTGCGGGCCATCTCAACTCCTCAGCGTTGCGCCATGCTTCTTCTGCAGCGACTTGATCGTGGCATCCAGCAGCGCGTTGACCTTCTCGTCG
>CAZVAQ010000048.1:4061-8203 GCA_964625145.1 uncultured Candidatus Sumerlaeota bacterium | reverse complement strand
GCGATACGTCATGGAGAAGGCCAGGGAGCGATGGCCCTCCGGAATGTTCTTCCCTTCGTAGAGATCGAAGAGGCGAAGTCCGGAAAGGAGGTCACCACCGGCAGACCGGATCGTGCGCTCGATCTCCAGGGCGCTGATTTGCTTGTCCACGATGAGCGCAATGTCGCGCTTGACCGGCGGCGTGCGCGGAATCTCGCGATAGCGCGGGGTTTCCGACAGTTCGAGAATCGCGCCCTCCAGCGGCATCTCCAGCAGCAGCACGCGCTTCTTGATGTCCATCTCCTTCGCCACGCGCGGGTGCAGCTCGCCAAAGCGGCAGAGCTGTTGCCCGCTCTTCAGGAAACACGCTGCGCGACCGGGATGCAGCAAGCGGTCGTCCGTCACACTTTCGACGACAAGGCGCGTGAAGCCCATCCGCTCGAGCAGACCCTGCACCGCCCCCTTGAGGTCGAAGAAATCGAACTCGCGGGGACGCGCGCGCCAATCGCCCTGCGTGGTGCCGCTCATCGCGGCACACAGGTGAAGACGCTCGGTCGCGGGCGGTTCCAATGTATGCGGATCGCGGGATTCGTCCTTCTCCGCGCTTGGCCATTCATACGTGCGGCCAACTTCGAACAGACGTATCGTCTCGACACCTTGGTTCAAGTTGTGGCGCACGTTCGCCAGCAGCGACGGCACCAGCGAGCGGCGCATCTCCTCCTGGTCCGCCGCCAACGGATTCAACACGCGCACCGTGCGCCCGTCGTTCGTCGGCGCGGCGACGGCATTGAGTGCGTGTGACACGAAGGAGAAGTTGACGGCCTGGTTGAAGCCCAGCGCGACAAGCTCGTCGATGGCGCGCGTCGCGAGACGGCGCTGCGGCGTCTCGATCTCCGCCGGCGTCGGCAATGCGGGCACCGCGAACGGAATCTTCTCGTAGCCAACAATGCGGGCAACTTCCTCGATCAAGTCCGCCTCGCCCATGATGTCCGGGCGGAAACTGGGGATGTTGACCGAGAGCTCCGCCTCGTTGGCGCGCGGCACTTCGAAGCCGAGCTTCACGAGCGTCTCAGACATCTCGCGGCCCGTGAGCGACAACCCGGTCAGCGCGCGGAAACGATCGATGCGCAGCGTGATGGGATCGCGCGTGGGGAGCTTGCCCAACACGTCGATGTGCCCCTTGAGCACCTCGCCACCAGCCAGCTCGACCATGAGCTGCGCGGCGCGGTGCAGCGCCTTCAGCAATCCCTTCGGATCGGTGCCGCGCTCGAAGCGATACGACGAATCCGTCGTGATGCCCAGGCGCTTTGCCGTGCGGCGGATCGTGGCGGGGTTGAAGTAGGCAGACTCCAGCAACACCGTTGTCGTGTCATCGGTCACGCCGGATTCGATGCCGCCCATGATGCCGGCAACGACGAGTGGCTTCTCCGGATCCGCGATCAGCAGGTCCGTCGGCACCAGAGTGACGGTGCGTTCGTCCAGCAGACGAAGCGTCTCCCCCGCCTTGGCATTGCGCACGACAATGTGGCGCTTGGTCACGCGATCCAGATCAAACGCGTGGAGCGGATGACCCATCTCCAGCAGGACATAGTTGGTGATGTCCACGATGTTGTTGATGGGGCGCAGTCCGGCGGACTCCAGGCGGCGCTGCATCCACAGCGGGCTCGGCCCAACCTTGACGTTGCGAATCACGCGAGCGGCGTAGCGCGGGCAATCCTCGCGCGCCTCAACCGTCACGCGCGCGACGGAATCAATCTTGTCCGCCACTTCGGGGAACTTGACTTCCGGTTGCACGACACGGCCGCCGGTCTTTGCCGCCAGGTCACGCGCCAGACCGAGAAGCGACAACGCATCGGGCCGGTTCGGCGTCACCTTGATCGTGACCAACGCGTCGAACGGTTCACCGACGGGCGAATCCTCCGGTTGGATCCAGATGCCATCGGCATCGGCGGCGGCTTCCAGTTCCTTGGCGGAGCACATCATGCCCATGCTCTCGACGCCGCGGATCTTCGTGCGCTTCAGTGTGATCCCATTGGGCAGCGTCGCGCCGACCTTCGCCACGGGCACGCGCTGCCCCACGGCGATGTTGCTGGCACCGCAGACGATCTGCACCGGTTCGGCTTCATCGATGCGCACCCGGCACACCGAGAGGCGATCGGCATCGGGATGCTTGTTCAACTCGACGATTTCGCCAAAGACAATGTTGCCCGATTGCAGGCCGAGGTCGGCGGCTTCCTCCACCTCGAGTCCTGTCATGGTGGCTGCATCGAGCACCTGGGTGTAGGAGAGATCCGTCTGGAAGTAGTCTCGAAGCCAGCGATAGCTGAAGCGCATGGATGCAGGGGTTCCTTAAGGGGAAGGGAGTTGTGATTGGAATGATCAGCGGAGGGGATTCTGGCGAATCTTCTCCTTCGCTTCCTCGACGCCCGCGGCCGTCCGGTCGCCGGCGGCGTAGGGCTCCTCCATGTAGTCAATGTCGTAGGTGCGGATCTTCTCGCGCTCGGCGGGCGCCTCGGCTTGCTGCGCCGGGGGCTCGTTCTCCTGCATCTGCAGCAGGGTCTCGAGATCCATCTCCTCACCGGCGGGATCGTCGGTCATCCGTGCCGACTGGTCCTCGATGTCGCGCCAGAATTCCGCGCTCGCCGCTTCGGCACGGTTGATCTTCTCCTCCAGCTCGGCCTTCACGCGCTGGACCTCGGAGTTCGGCACCGTGATGTAGGAATAGCCTGCATAGGCGAACAGCAGCAGGTTGACCACCAGGGCTACCACACAAATCCATTTCATGATCGCACCTCCCGGCGCGGGGTTTCCATTTGGGGACCTGCTAGAACTGGGACAGGAACCGCAGGTCATTCTCGAACAACAACCGGATGTTCGTGATTCCATAGCGCAGCATCGCCACGCGGTCCAGGCCCATGCCAAAGGCGAAGCCGGACCACTTCTCCGGATCGATGCCGCAATTGCGCAGCACGTTCGGATGGATCATGCCGCAACCCAGGATCTCCATCCACTGCCCCTCGGCCCATGGCGTCTCGATGTCCATCTCGGCGCTGGGCTCGGTGAACGGGAAGAACGAGGGGCGGAAGCGGCTCTTGACCTTCCGGCCGAACAACCCGGTGAGGAACTCCTGCAGCGTCCCCTTCAGGTGAGCCATGGAGATGTCGCGGCCGACGACATAGCCCTCCATCTGGAAGAACATCGGCGAATGCGTCGCGTCGCTGTCGCAGCGGTAGACCTTCCCCGAGCTGATCACCGCCAGCGGCGGCTCCGAATTCATCATCGTGCGAATCTGGTTGCCGGACGTGTGCGTGCGCAGCAGGAAGCCCCGCTCGGTGAAGAACGTGTCCTGCATGTCGCGGGCCGGATGGTTGGGCGGGAAGTTCAGCGCCTCGAAATTCACCCACTCCGACTCAATCTCCGGACTCTCCGTGACCTTGAATCCCATCGTGCGGAAAATGCGCTCCACATCGCGCTGCACCTGGACGACCGGATGCAGATGGCCGCGCGGCGCCGTGGTGCCCGGCAATGTGACGTCAACCCGCTCGGTCTCCAGCCGAGCGTTGATGGCGGCGTCCTCCAGCTCCGTGCGGCGATGCTCGAACAGATCGAGGATCCGCGCCTTGTGCTCGTTGAGCTCCTTGCCGGCGATGGGCTTCTCCTCGGCGGAGAGGGCCCCGAACCGGCGGTTCAGTTCAGCCAGCAGCCCCTTCTTGCCGAGGTACTTCAGGCGCACTTCCTCCAGCGCCGCCAGCTCGCCCGCGGCATTGAAATCCGCCTCGGCGGCCGCGGACAGGCCGTCAAGGTCCGCCTGCAGCCCGCGAAGTTCCGCGGAAAGCTGGCTCAAATCGCCTTGGGAAGGGGTGGTTTCGGGTGTGGAAGTTTCCGCCATGGGTGGGAGCGACCGTTTCTGGATGACCGGGTCTGGAAGTGGCGGGATGCTGGGAGCGAGGCCCGAGGTCCGTCAAAGGGAAATCCGGAACCCACGGGTCGCCGCTGCAAGAATGGCGCCATGGCCCACGGCCATGGTTCAGCAGTAAGCCAAATCAAGGCAGCCGCCTGGGAAGTAGGGCAGGCGTCCCCGCCTGCCAAGTCCGACCTGTCACCCCCAAACATCTCCCCAAGTAGCGTGGACGGCGGGCGTCCCCGCCTGCCAAGTCCGACCT
>CAZVAQ010000048.1:292-3961 GCA_964625145.1 uncultured Candidatus Sumerlaeota bacterium | reverse complement strand
TCCCCGCCTGCCAAGTCCGACCTATCACCCCCCAAACATCTCCCCAAGTAGCGTGAACGGCGGGCGTCCCCGCCTGCCAAGTCCAACCTGTCACCCCCAAACATCTCCCAAGTAGCGTGGACGGCAGGCGTCCTCGCCCGGTAAGTCCACCCGCCATTCCACGACTCGCGAACGAGGGCGTCCGCGCTCCACGACGGATGGGGAATGGGTCGGGCCGTGACCGGCGGGCCATGCAGACGAGACGTCTGCACCACGTTCCTATTCCTTCTCAGCCCCCAATTTTCGCAAAACTTTCGCATGACAACCGCCCGACTCCGCGTTCCAATGGCCCCGCCTTCTCGGGAGACCCCCATGCACGATGCCTGGCTCTTCGACCTCCATGCTTCCGGCGACCGGGTGGTGCTGTGGTTCATCACGGCCGATGGGGGGCGGTTGCGGCTGGAGCAGCCCTTCGCGCCCGAGGTCTTTCTGGACGGCCCCCGGGGGCCGTTGCGGGCCTGTGTGCAGGCGCTGCAGCGCGCCGGCGAGGCCCAGCCGTTGGGCTGGACCGAGCGCGTCGATTTCTGGACCGGCCAGCCCAAGGCGGTCTACGCCGCCCGGGTGCTGAACGCGGAGAAGTGGCACCGCGCCCTCAATGGCTGGGCCGAGCGCTTTCCCGCCGTGTCGTGGTACAATGCCGATCTGTTGCCCGAGCAGGTGTATGGGTTCGAGCACCAAACATTCCCGATGATGCGTTGCCGGATCGAGCACCGCGACGGCCAGTTGATCGCGCTGCAAAATGCGGACGACCGCTGGTCGACGGATTACGCGTTGCCGCCGCTGCGCATCGCGGAGCTGTCCGGCGAGGGGCGCCTGCACGGGCCGCGCCCTCACCTGCGCTCGGTGACGTTTGCCATGGACGGGCGCAGCATCACCTGGGACGAACCGTGGGCGATCCTCGACGGTCTGCAGCGAACGCTGGAAGCCGAGGACCCCGACGTGGTGCTGACGGTGGACGGCGATTCGTTCCTGCTGCCGCTGTTGTTCACGCTGGCGCGGCGGTTGGGTTTTCCGCTGTGCCTGGACCGCGACGCGCCGGATGAGGAGCGCGAGATTCGCGTGGACGGGCGCTCGTTTTTCTCCTACGGGCGGATCCTGTACCAGGCACCGGAGTATGCCCTGCGCGGGCGTTGGCACCTGGACCGCGCGAATTCGTTCATGTTGTCGCATGACGGGTTGGACGGCTTGCTGGAGGTCGCGCGCCTGTCCCGCATTCCCGTGCAGCGCATCGGCCGGCGCAGCATCGGCACGGGGATCACATCGATCCAGCTCGACGAGGCATGGCGCGGCGGCATCCTGATCCCATGGAAGAAGACGCACCCGGAGGCATGGAAGAGCGCGCGGCAACTGCTGAACACCGATCGCGGCGGATTGGTCTACGCCCCGGAGACGGGGTTTCACGAAGACGTGGTGGAGCTGGACTTTGTCGCCATGTATCCCAGCATCATGGCGCGCTTCAATGTCTCGCCGGAGACGGTGAACTGCGCGTGTTGCCACCATGATCCCGTCCCGGTCATTCCCGGCATTGGCTACACGATCTGCGGAAAGCGCGACGGGTTGGTGTCGCGGGCATTGCGGCCGTTGATCGACAAGCGCGTGGAGTTCAAGCGATTGCGCAACGAAGCCCGCGCGCGCGGCGATGGCGACGCGGCACGCCGGTTCGACCAGCGGCAGGACGCCATCAAGTGGATGCTCGTGTGTTGCTTCGGCTACCTGGGCTATCGCAACGCGCGATTCGGGCGCATCGAGGCCCACGAAGCCGTCTCCGCCCTCTCGCGTGAATTGCTGCTGCGCGCCCGCGAGGTCTGCGAGGACAACGGTTGGCGCATGCTCCACGCCAACGTGGATTGTGTGTGGATCGTGAAGCCGGGATTTCGCGACGAGGAAATCCCCGCCCTGTGCGCGCAGATCGACCAGGCCACCGGGCTGACCATCGCGCTGGAGGGGATCTATCGCTGGCTGGCCTTTCTCCCCTCGCGCCAGGTGGAGGATCGCGCCGTGCCCACGCGGTATTTCGGCGCGTTCCGCGATGGCACGCTGAAGTTCCGCGGCATCGAATGCCGGCGCGGAGACCTGCCGCGATTTGTCAAGGCGGCGCAGTTGGAGCTGATCCAGCATCTGGCGCGCGAGGCCCACGACGCCGCGGCCTATCGCGCGATGCGTCCGTGGGTGATGGAGCGCATCGCCCAATGGGAAGGGGCCTTGTGGCGCGGCGAGGTGGAGCTGGAAGAATTGGTGATCCGCCAGTCGCTCTCGCGCGAGCCGGACGAATACACCGGCAACGGCCTGCAATCCATCGCCGCGCGCCAGGCTCATGACGCGGGACTGAACCTGCACGCGGGCCAGGCCCTGTCCTACATCATCACATCCGCCCAGGACATGGACCGCGCGCGCCGCGTGCGCCTGACCAAGTTGACCGACGCGGACACGGCCTACGACCCGGTGGCCTATGTGCGATTGTTGCGCCGCGCGATGAACACCGTGCTGTGGCCCATGGGCGATGAGTTGCTGGAGGAGCAGGCAATCGCACCACCGTGGGCAAAAAAAACCGCCGCACGACAACGCGCGGCGAAGACGAACCAGCAACTGGACCTGTTTGCATCCGTATGAAGATCGGGCGCCCCCTCCGTCACTGCACCACGATGCGATGGCGGTTCTTGTCCACCGTGATGGGGCCAATGCCGCTCACGCGCTGCAAATCATCGGCGCTGCGAAACGGCCCGCGCCGCGAGCGATCCTCCACGATGCGACGCGCCAACGCGGGGCCGATGCCATTGAGCAACTGCAACTCCGTCTCCGTCGCCACATTGATGCGAACCGGTGCACTCGCCGGATCGACCGGCGGCGCAGGCCGCGGGGGCACCGCCGCCGCAATCCCCGCATCGGGACTGATCTGCCACGGATTGACCGACATCCCCAGGACGGAACCCGGTGCTGATGGCGCAGTCGCAACCGGTTCATTTGCGTGAACCGTCACACTGCTCCGCAAACGCTCCAACGTCTTCTCGCCAATGCCCGGCACGCGCGTCAAATCCTCCACGCGCGCGAACGGCCCGTTCTCCTCGCGCCATTGGACGATGCTGGCGGCCTTCACCGGACCAATGCCGGGAAGTTCCTCCAACAGCGCCGCACTGGCAACATTCAGATCGATCTTCCCATCGATCAACGATTCCGACAACCGCGGCTGCGGATCGACATCCAGACGCAACTGCCCGGCAGGATGATCGATTGCATTTCCAATGACAGCCGTCTCAAAGCGCGGTTGATCCATCCACTGCCGCAACCCCGCCCCCGCCGCCAACAACAGGAGCAGCCCCACCCCAATGGCATGTTCGCGACGCGTCAACCCGCGGAACATGGGAGGAGCCCTCCTTGGAGAATACCAGATCGCGAACACAATTCAGAATGGAATCCGCCTATATCTGGCGGGGAGGGGGGTCAAGCAAGAGGTGGGAAGGAGTCAGGCATGAGGCCGGCGGGAGGAGTGGAATCCCCCCACCCCTGATCCAGCCACAAGGCGACCAGGAAGATCTCGTAAAGGTACATGAGATCCTTTCCGCCGGACACCGATCCATCCTCAAATCCACCAACCACCTCCCGGACATAATCCATATTCACGAACTCGGATAG
>CAZVAQ010000048.1:0-282 GCA_964625145.1 uncultured Candidatus Sumerlaeota bacterium | reverse complement strand
AGGTCCTTCTCGAGGAGGAGATGGCGAATGAGGGCACTTTCGGCCTTGCGCAGGCCTTCGTGAAAGTTGGGCTCGTAATTGGACTTCCGCGGTCTCAGGCGGACCAGATCCGGCAGATACCCCTCCATGGCGACCCGAAAGACCCAGCGGATCAGGCCATGCTTCAGCTTCTCTTCCTCTGGCATGGCAGCACAGAACTCGATGAGGCGGGTCTCATAAAACGGGAGCCGCAGGTCGATGCACACCGATCGGGTGTGGGCGTTCAAGGTCTCAAGCAGCCAG
>CAZVAQ010000047.1:18045-22193 GCA_964625145.1 uncultured Candidatus Sumerlaeota bacterium | reverse complement strand
GGAATCGGCCCCCCTTCTCCTTGATTCCAACCCGCGGCGAGAGGACCATGGATCGAATCGCGGTCAGGACGCATCCGCGATCCAGCGACGCTGCCACCAGAGGCCCCCCTGCATGTCTCCCAAAGGCCAGTCCACCCCCAAGGGCTACCTCGCCCTCGTCCTCCACGCGCACCTCCCCTTTGTCCGCCATCCGGAGGACGAGGAGACGCTGGAGGAGGATTGGCTCTACGAGGCCATCACGGAGACCTACCTCCCCCTGCTGCGCCTGATGGACGCGTGGTCCCGCGAGGGGATCGCCTGGCGGCTGACCATGTCGCTGACCCCGACGCTATGCTCCATGCTCGCCGACGAGTTGCTCCAGTCCCGCTATGTCGCCCACCTCGAGCGCCTGATCGAGTTGGCCGACCGCGAGGCCGACCGCACCCGCAGCCAGCCGGAGTTCAATGTCGTCGCCCAGATGTACCAGCGCCTGTTCCGGCAGTGCCACGAGGAGTACGTCACGCTGCACCAGCGCGATCTGCTCGGCGCGTTTCGCACGCACCTGGACGCGGGGAACCTGGAGATCCTGACGTGCAGCGCCACGCACGGCTTCATGCCGCTGCTGCAGCGATTCCCCGAGGCGATCCACGCGCAGCACGCCATCGCCGTGGACCATTACCAGCGCACATTCGGCCGCGCGCCGCGTGGCATCTGGAACGCCGAGTGCGGTTACTTCCCGGGGCTCGACGAGGTGCTCGCGCGCCACGGCCTCGAATACTTCTTCATGGACAGCCACGGCGTGCTCTTCGCCGACAAGCGCCCGAAGTACGGCGTGTTCGCGCCAATCCGCACGAACGCGGGACCGGCGGCATTCGCCCGCGACCAGGAATCGTCGCGCTCGGTGTGGTCCGCCGAGCACGGCTACCCCGGCGACGCGCGCTACCGCGAGTTTTACCGCGACATCGGATTCGACCTCGAACTTGATTACCTGCGCCCTTACATCCATTCCTCCGGACTGCGCATTGCCACCGGCATCAAGTACCACCGCATCACGAAGAAGGGCGGTTTGCTGCAGGACAAGGAGCCCTACCGCGAGGCGGACGCCCGCGAGGCCGCCGCGTCCCACGCGGGGCATTTCCTCTTCTGTCGCCAGCAGCAGGTGCTGCACCTGTCCACGCTGATGCCCGACCGGCCGCCGCTCATTGTCTCGCCCTACGACGCGGAGCTGTTCGGCCATTGGTGGTTCGAGGGGCCGCAGTTCCTCGATTTCCTGGTGCGCAAGATGCACTACGACCAGGACGACATCGAGATGATCACCCCGTCGATGTACATGGAGCGGCATCCCGACATTCAGACCGCGGGTCCGGCGCCCAGTTCGTGGGGCTTTGGCGGCTACAACGAGGTGTGGCTGGAAGGATCCAACGATTGGATCTATCGCCATACCGACCAGGCCGCCGAGCGCATGAGGCAGTTGGCCGATCAGTTCCCCAACGCCGAGGGCCTGCAGCGGCGCGCCCTCAACCAGGCCGCCCGCGAGTTGCTCCTGGCGCAGGCCAGCGACTGGGCCTTCATCATGAAGACCAACACGGTCGTAGACTACGCCATCCAGCGCATCAAGGATCACATCACCGAGTTCCTGGCGCTGGAGGAGATGTTGCTGACCGGGCAGCTCGACGAGGAGCTGATCGCGCAGATGGAATCGCGCGACAACCTGTTCCCGCAGCTTGACTATCGCGTGTATCAATCGATCGCGCGGGAAGCGGCTGTCTGACAGATCATGCCCCATCGCGAGAGCGACCGGCTCGACACACCGCCGCCCCAGAAGCCAAAGATGACCGATTGTCCGGACAACGCAGCCGCTCCGCCGCCGCATGCCGGCGATGATGAAGGGGAGGTGGAGTCCTTCATCGCCCCCGAGGAAGCGGCAGGTGTGCGGCTCGACACGTTCCTTGGCCGGCGGCAGAACATCCACAGCCGCACGTTCTTTCAGCAACTAATCAAGGACGGCCGCGTGCGGGTAAACGGCGACGTGGTGCCGCGCAGTCATGTGCTGCAGGGCGGCGAGCAGATCGAGATCGAATTCCCGCCCGCCGAATCGCCATGGCCGCATCCGCAGGACATCCCCATCGATGTGTTGTATCACGACGACGACATTATCGTGGTCAACAAGGCCGCCGGCATGATCGTTCATCCTGCCGCGGGAAACCCGGACGGCACGTTGGTCAACGCGTTGCTGCATCGATTCCCCAACCTGCCCGGCATCAACGGCGAGAAGCGGCCCGGGTTGGTGCACCGGCTCGACCGCGAAACCAGCGGCGTGTTGGTCGTCGCACAGAACGACCGCGCCATGGCGATCCTGTCCCGCGCCATCCGCGAACGCCAGGTCGAGCGCGCGTACCTGGCCCTGATCATCGGCGAGCCCGATTGGAATCACACGCGCATCGAAGCCGCCATCGGTCGCCATGAAACCATGCGCGTGAAGCGGGCAGTGGATGGCGGCGGCGCCAAGCAGGCGGCGACGAACGTGGATGTGCTGGCCCGCGCGTCGGGATTCGCCTTGGTGCGTTGCCGTCTGGAATCCGGCCGCACGCATCAGATCCGCGTTCACTTGTCGCACATCGGTCTTCCCATCCTCGGCGACGAGTTGTACGGCGGCACCGTGCAACGCGCCATGGAACGCGTGCGCAACGCGCCGTCCTCCCTCCGCTCCGTCCTCCAACGCCACACTCGGCCATTCCTCCACGCGCGCCGTTTGCGGTTCCGCCACCCGGCGGACGGACAATGGCGAACCCACGAAGCGCCCCTGCCGGACGATCTCAACGTCGTGCTCAACGCATTGTTCCCAACCGAAACAATCGCGCAAGCATTGGCGGGCTTTGAAGAGTCATGATGCGTCGCACCACATCACCTCAATCTGCATCACGCCTGATGCACAACCCCGTTGGGGTAGTGAAAATGGGAATGCCCGTCCCGGGGTTGGCGCAGAACCGATCGCTTGTCTTGACGTTGAGGTTCTTCATGCAGCTCCAGAGTTCCACCGCACCCTTCCTCCTTCATCCTCTAGCCTTCATCCTTTAGCCTTCAGCCTTCATCCTTCAGCCTTCATCCTTCAGCCTTCATCCTTTCATGTCTCTTTACTCCCGCCTCCTCTACCCCCTGCTGACCCGCCTCGATGCGGAAGTTGCGCACGATCGTGCGGTGTCGGCATTGGAATTGGCGCAACGCATGAGAATCGGGCGGGCGTTCCTTCGCGCCATTGCGGGAAAGATTCCGCAGCGGCCGGTCACTGCGTTTGGCCTGGAGTTCCCAAACTTCCTCGGCGTTGCGGCGGGATTCGACAAGGACGTGCGCGTGGCGCACGGGTTGGCGTGTCTGGGTTTTGGGCACGTGGAGGTCGGCACGCTGACGCCGCGGCCGCAGCCCGGCAACAAAAAGCCGCGCGTGTTCCGCCTGGTCGATGATCGCGCTCTCATCAACCGCATGGGCTTTCCCAACGGCGGTGTGGAGGCCGCCATGCCGCGGTTGATCGCGACGTGGGCGTTGAAGGACCGGCGGTTTCGCATTGGCGTGAGCCTCGGCAAGCAGAAGGAAACACCACTCGAGGACGCCGCGCAGGACTACGTCACCGTGATGCGTCGCGTGTTTCCGTATGCGGATTACCTGGCGGTGAACATCAGCTCGCCGAACACGCCCGGCCTGCGCGAACTGCAGGGCGCGGATTATCTGGGACATTTGTTGCGGACGCTGATGGAGGAGAACGCACGTCTGGCCCGCGAGCAGTTCGTCCCCGAGCGACCGTTGCTCCTGAAGATCGCGCCGGACATGACGATGGACGAACTCGACACCATCACCGACGCGGCATTGGAGCATCGCATCGCGGGCATCATCGCGACGAACACGACGCGCGCCCGCGAGGAACTGGTCTCTCCACAGGCGGAAGAAGAGGGCGGCCTGAGCGGCGCGCCGCTGCTGGACCGCAGCACCGAATTCGTCGAGCGCATCTTTGACCGCGCGGGAGACAAGCTCGACATCATCGCCGTCGGCGGCGTGATGACCGCCGAAGACGCCATCGAGAAGCTGGAAGCCGGCGCAGCACTGGTCCAGATGTACACGGGCCTGGTCTACGAAGGCCCCGGCATCGCCGGCCGCATACTACGAGAGGTCGCAGA
>CAZVAQ010000047.1:2688-17945 GCA_964625145.1 uncultured Candidatus Sumerlaeota bacterium | reverse complement strand
GCCTTTATCCTTCTCTCCCATGTCCTCCCTACCTTGTCGCTCCTATGGTCCGGATTCCATTCCGATCTCCGTCATCGGGTTTGGCGGGATCCTTGTGACGGACCAGGCGCCGGAGTATGCCGCGCGCATCGTCGCCGAGGCCATCGAGCGCGGCATCAATTACTTTGACGTGGCGCCGACGTATGGCAACGCGCAGGAGCGGCTGGGGCCCGCGTTGGAGCCTTATCGCCGGGATGTCTTCCTCGCCTGCAAGACGACGCAGCGCACGGCGGCCGAGGCACGCGCGGAGTTCGAGGAGTCCTGTCGATTGCTGCGCACGGATTACTTTGACCTCTACCAGCTTCACGCCGTGACCGACGTGCAGAAGGACGTCGAGGTCGCCTTTGCCCACGGCGGCGTGATGGAATTCATCATGGAGATGAAGAAGCAGGGCCGCATCCGCCATGTGGGCTTTTCGTGCCACAACGAGCAGGCGGGGATCGAGGCGCTGCGTCGCTATCCATTCGACTCGGTCCTGATGCCGGTGAACTTTGCATTGTGGATGGAGAGCAACTGGGGCCCGGCGTTGGTGGGTACCTGTCGCGAGGCCGGCGCGTCGGTGCTGGCATTGAAGTCCATGGCCTTGGCAAAGTGGAGGGATGGCGACGCGCGGCGGCCGAACTATCCGCAAACCTGGTACGAGCCCATCGAGGACCCCGCCCTGGCCGATCTGGCCGTGCGGTGGACATTGATGGAGCAACCCGTTGTCGCCGCGCTTCCCCCCGGTGTTGGGGACCTGTGGCGCACGGCATTGGAAATCGCGGGGAAATTGCGCCCGCTCACGGCCGAGGAAAAGGCCCTCCTGAAGGAGCGCAGCCGCGGCCTCGTGACCATCTTTCCCTGAATATCCCACGGCAAATCCCCGCCAAGGGGCCCTCTTGGCGCCCTCCGGCCTTGGAACGATCCGGCCTTCGGGTTGACAATGGCGGATGTCCATGCTCTCTGACAGAGGAGTAAAGAGGGCACGCATTTCCTAACCGGTGGGAAAGGAGCTGTTCAATGGTCCAGCCCTTGCGCGGTATCATGCTGTCCACCGTCATGGCAGTAGCCATGGCAATATCGCCCGCCTTTGCGGGGAACGAACAACATACAGAAGTCCGCTCGGAGGGCGCGTTGGACGTCGGTGTCCCGCCCGGCCCTGCCATCGAAACGCCCATCACGCTGCACACCTCCGACCCGCTGCTGTTGTGGTCGGTGTTGATCAGCCCCACCATGGATCCCGCCAGTGACAAGCTCTTCCTGAAGCGCATCGTCATTGATGGGACCTATACAATCGAACCCGACACGCCGTTGCAGTTGGCGCCAAAGATCACGCCAGGCACGATCGTCATTCCCGATGTTCCGCAAACCAGCCAGGGCGACACCGGGCTGAGCGTTCACGAGATGATCGGTTTGGTCCTGGGTACCCTGTTGGATGTTCCGCGCGGTGCCGATGACGGCAATCAGGGCCTGGAAATGTTCTCGGAGATTCAACGCCTGGCCGGATATTGGGCCGGCAGGGCCGCCATTTTGGCGTACGAGAAGATCTCACTGACCGCGGAAGCCGACGCCCAGGCCAGCGCTGCTGCGCAGGCCGCCTCGCAGGCCGCCGCACAAGCTCAAGCCGCCGCACAGGCGGCTGCCCAGGCGGCTGCCCACGCATCGGCGGCGGCGGCTTCCTATGCCGCCGCCAGCGCCACGGCCGCCGCCGCAGCAGGAGCCGGAGCAGGTGCCGGAGCCGAGGCCTACGCGGGAGCGGCAGCAGAGGCTGAAGCAGCGGCGGCGGCTCTGGCGGAGATTCAGGCGCGAATTGCCGTGGCGGCACAGTTGGCCGCCCGGGCACGCGCATCCGCCACCGCCGCGGCGGCGGCCGCAGCCGAGGCTAATGCCTACTCTGGAATCAGTGGCAGCTCCAGCCAGTCCAAGACGAGCAGCAGCCATTCGACCAGCGCCGGAGCCAGCGCCGCCGCAGCGGCGGCCGCAGCGGCGGGCGTGGCGGCGGAGGTGAATGCCGTCGTGTTTCTTCAACTGCAACTCGAAGCGCAGCTCAACTTGATTGCGAATGCCTACGCCACGGCAGGTGCGACCGCCGAGGCGGCGGCCGCCGCCGTGGCGATGGCCGTGGCGATTGCCGCTGCTTCCGCCCAGTCCGCAGCTGCGGCCGCCGCAGCGGCCTCGGCAGATGCCACAGCCAACGCTGCAGCCGCCGCTGCCGCCAGTGCCCAAGCCCTGGCACAGGCCGTGGCATCGGCCATAGCGATGGCAGAGGCGGCAGTATCGGTGGCTGCCTTTGTCCACGCACAGATCGCCATCGCCCAAGCGCAGGTTGCCACCCTGAGCCCGCCGATCGGTGCCGAGTGGGCCGTGACGCTGGTCTTCGCCTCCGAATCGGCGACCGGCTTCACCTTCACTATCAAAGAGATCTACACAACCGCCGACGGGGGCGCTGCCGAGCTTGCGGTCAAGCCGCCGCCGCCGGGGCCGCTGCCTCCGCTCCTGATGGAAGGTGACGGCATGGCCTTGCGGTGACCGGACCGGGCGGATCTGATTCCCTCCATCAAGTCCATCCAATGGGGGGCCGCCTTCTCGGTGGCCCCCTTTCCTGTTTTCCGGCGGGGAGGGTGACCGGGGACAAAGGCTTGCGCCGCCTCCCACGGTGGCTGCCTATGTTTTCTCGCTCCACGGGGACTCCGCGCTGCGGCCAGCCCCCACGGGTAAATCTGATCCCATGGGGCAAATCTGACGATTCGGGGTGTAGGTCGCATGAGCACAGGATCCGCTTTCTCCCGCCCGGGACTTCTCTGCGCCGCGCTGCTGCTGGTGGCGGTGGCCATTGTCTCCACCGCCTGTCATGGCTCCCGCGGCTTCCCAGCCAATGGCAAGATCCGCCTGCGCGTGATCAACGAAAGCCGGGACCTGGTGACCGACATCACCATCACCCACGGCGAATCATTCTATGTCGCCTCGTTGGCGCCCGGCTCGCGCACCTCCACAATGATGTCCATCGACGAGGACGAGGACATCACCATCAGCTATTTCCATCCGCAGGTTGGCGCCGAGCGCCAGACCTACGCCCTGCGCGCCCGCGAGCAGGATGCTGGCTACATCGAAGTGCGCTTTGATCGCGAAGGGCAGCTGGATGTGCGCTCGCGTTACCAACTCACAGAAAGCCACTAGTCACGTTCCATGTCCAAAGCACCCTATGTGATCGGAGTCGAAGGCGGCGGCACCAAGACCTTGGGACTGTTGATGGGCGCCGGCGAGGAGATCCTCGCGCGCGGAACCGAGGCCGCCAGCAACATCCACTCCAACCCGCATGAACTCGTGCGGGAACGCCTTCACAATTTGTTCCACTCGCTGTGCGAGCAGGGCGGCATCACCACGAAGCAAATCGATGCGGTGTGCCTCGGCATGGCCGGATGCGACAGCCCCGGCGACCGGCAGGTGCTGGAGGGATTCATCCGCCCCCTGCTGTCGGACAAGGCCCGGTTCACCGTCGTCAACGACGCCATCCCCGCCGTGCGCGCCATCATCGGCCGCCTGCACGGGATTCTGCTGATCGCCGGGACAGGGTCCATCTGCTACGGATTCAACGAGCGCACCGGCCAGCAGGCCCGTGCGGGCGGATGGGGATATTTGCTGTCGGACGAAGGAAGCGGCTACCGCATCGGATTGGGCGCGCTGAAGGCCATCCTGGCGGCTGTGGACCATCGCGGCCCCAAGACCATCATGCACGAACCCATCCTGGCGCACCTGGGCAAGACCGAGCCCCGCGGCATCGTGAATTGGATCTACAGTCCCGAAGGCAACAAGACCAACGTCGCCGCGCTCTCGCGCTTTGTCTTCGAGGCCGACGCCAAGGGCGACCTGGCCGCAGCGTCGATCCTGGACTTCGAGGCCGAGGAACTCGCGTCGCTCATTCCCGTCGTCTTCCACCGGTTGTACACCAAGGAAGACGGCCGCGTGCCGTTGGGCGTGTGGGGCGGGAACCTGGTGCATGGCGACCGTTACCGCGAGCGCTTCCTGCGCCACGTGAAGGAAACCGGCCTGCCGCTGGAGGTGGTCCTGCGCGAAGACGCCGACGCCACCCTCGGCGCCGCCCGCCACGCGGCGAGCATGCTCTAGACGTTCCTCGTTCCTGGTTCCTCGTTGGGGTGAGGACTCGAACATGGAAGACATGGTCGCGGCAGCTTCTGATGGTAGGTCCTCCGTGCCCTCAGTGACTCCGTGGTGAACTCAACACATCCCTGACTCCGCACAATCGCCTCAATCCTCTCCCAGAACGCCAACTCTCCATGCCCACCACCAATCCGTCACTCAAGTACGCGAAGAACGACCTCACGTTTGACGGCGTCCTGCTCGCCGATCTCGCGCGGGAACATGGCACGCCATTGTACGTCTATTCCGCCGAGACCGTTCGGCGGAATTTCTCCCGGGTGCAGAAGGCATTCCGCGACGCCAGCATCGCCTACAGCGTGAAGGCCAACAGCACCGCGGTGTTGTTGCGATTGCTGCATGCGGAGGGCGCGTCGTTTGACATCGTCTCCGGCGGCGAGCTCTTCCGCGTGCGCCGCGCAGGCATTCCCGCCGACCGCGTCATCTTTGCAGGCGTCGGCAAGACGGCCGACGAAATGCGCTACGCACTGAAGGAAGGCGTGCGCGAGTTCAACGTCGAATCCCCCAGCGAGGCGGTGCGCCTGAACGAAGTCGCGCTAAGCATGAAGAAGGTCGCGCCGGTGGCCATGCGCGTGAACCCGGACGTGGACGCCAAGACCCACGAGAAGATCGCGACGGGAAAGAAGGAGAACAAGTTCGGCATTTCACTCGCCGCAGCAAAGGTCCTGGCGCGCGAGATGCGCGACATGCCCGGCCTGCGCCTGGACGGCATCCACGCCCACATCGGATCGCAGATCCTGCACACCGAACCGCACGCGCAGGCCGTCGCCGTGCTGGATCGATTCCTGAACGAGTTGCGCGAGGAAGGCCACGAGCTGCGCACGCTCAACTTCGGCGGCGGATTCGGCATCTCGTATTCCCCGGGGCAACAACCGCTGGACCTCAAGCCCGTCGCCGCCGTCGTCACCGGCCTGGCAAAGAAGCACAAGCTCGACCTGATCCTCGAACCCGGCCGCTCCATCATCGGCCCGGCCGGATTGCTCCTGACGCGCGTGGAATACATCAAGAGCGGCGAGGCGAAGACATTCGTCATCGTCGACGCGTCGATGAACGAAGTCATCCGCCCGACATTGTATTCCGCGCATCACGAAATCATCCCGCTCGTCAAGGGACGCGGCGCCACCATGGCGGTGGACATCGTCGGGCCCGTTTGCGAGACGGGCGATTTCCTGGCGCGCGACCGCGAAGTGCGCCTTCCCGCGGAAGGCGACCTGCTCGCCGTGCTCGACACGGGCGCCTATTGCAGCGTCATGGCCAGCAACTACAACAGCCGCCCCCGCTGCGCCGAAGTCCTCATCGACAATGGCAAGGTCACAGTCATCAGAAAGCGCGAGACGTGGAAGGACCTGGTGCGGGCGGAGGTTTGAGCAGCGCACGTTGAAGGCAGGCTGCCGCGAGGTACCTGATGTATGTGGACGACAGCGGCGATTGATATCATCTCCCCTGCCATCACCACACCGAATCCCCCTTCGTCCTCTTCACGGGAGGATACACGATCGATGCGGCGTAGCGCTTGTTCGACAGCACCGAGTCCACCAGCGACGCCAGCAGCGGCTGCGTCTCCAGGACCTTCGACAGCGTCGTGTGGTGCACGTAGTACTGCTCCGCGTTGCGGATGGATTCGCGGATGATATCCTGCGTTGGTGCCGTCAGCTTGTTCAACGACGTCATCCCGACAATGTACCAGTTGACCAGCGCAAAATGCAGCAGCATCAGCCTGTGCCCGGTGCGGATCGTCTCGGAGACCAGCAGGTCCTTTCGAAACAACCGGTGCCGCAGATACCGCGTCATGACGTGGTCCCAATAGGCGCCGGGGATGGCTTCGATCTTGATCTTCTTGAAATCCGAATAGCGGAACGATTCGCGCAGGGGCATCAGTGTGATGCGCGAGCTCCCCATCGCGTTGGCCAGATAGCTGCGCCCGATGCGTGTCAGGGCCGTCACCCGCCCCACGCGCGTCCAGAATGCCTGGCGAAACGTCGTCACCATGCCGACGAACGCGCGGTGCAGCGATGGCGTGCCGCGCTTCTGGTGCGCGCGGATCAGCAGCCTTCCCCACTTGTCCGACCGGAAGCGTTCGGCCAATCCGCGCATCAGGTCCACATCCGTCGCGGCGGCGGCTGCAGCCTTCTCCTCCGTGGTCAGCTTCGATCCCTTTGCCGCGATGGACAACCGCGCGGCTTCGAACGTGCGCACGACAACATCCACAAACTCCGCCTGTGCCAACAACCGCACGGGGAGTGCAATGTTGGGCAGAGCGAGGATGTCGTCCAGCGCGCGTTCCAGCTCCAGGTACGCGTCAAAGTCGATCGCGATGCGCCCGGTCAATTGCGGGCGCTCGGCACTCTGCTTCACGTGCACCGATTCGGTGAAGTTGTCGAGCAGGTACTCGCGCTGGTCCGTGACCGGTTCTCCCAGTTCCTCCAGCACGGCCGTGCAGGCAAACGACAGGCCTGCATACGCGCCATGGGGCGTATCCACGAACGTGAACGGGAAGTCGATGCACGCCTGCGGCTTGTTCTTCAGTCCGTACTCGCGGTGCAGCGCGCACAGCTTTTGCCCCGTCAGGAACACGCATGCGTTGTTTGACCGGCAGAGCGTCCGCCCCTGTGGGTCGAACTGGCTTGGCTGGATGGGATCCTCGTCGAGGGCGGCTTGCTGCTGCGCCTTCAGGTCCAGCTTGCGCAGTCGTGCTTCCGATTCCGCGTCCACCGGGATCTCGAAGAAGTCCATGCACCCGCGCCCGCATTGGATGCAGGTGTAGGCCATGCCTTCCGGCAGGTGCATCTGATTGGGCAGCGGACGAGGCATGGGGGAAGGAGGAAGGAATCGACTTGCCGGGTGGCGGGGCGCACGTCATCCTGCGCTTGAATAGCGTGAAGCGCCGACAACGTGCCCGGCAACTCGATTTCCCAAACCCTAGTCCCAAAACTTCATGACAATGCGAACGGACGCCTCGCCGGACTTGGAAGTCGCCTCCCTCGCGGCGCGGCTGGAAGAACACATCGCCGCCCTGGGCCCGGTGCTCGTCGCCTTCTCGGGCGGCGTGGACAGCAGTGTCGTCGCCGTGGCGGCTCATCGTGCCCTTGGCGGGCGGGCCTTGGCGGTGACCGCCGACACCGAGTCCAACACGGACGGGGACCTGGACATCTGCCGACGGATCGCCGAGGAACACGGGCTGGCCCACCAGGTCCTGACCTACAGCGAGCTGGCCATCCCCAACTATGCAGAGAACCCGGTCAACCGGTGCTTCTTCTGCAAGAACGCCCTGTACGAGCATCTGGTGCCACTGGCGGTCCGGAATGGTCTTGCCGCCGTGTGCGATGGCTCCAATTCGGACGATGGGGGCGATTATCGCCCCGGCATGCAAGCCGTCGCCCGCCATGGCGTGCGGTCCCCCCTGCGCGAGTTGGGCATCGGCAAGGCCGACGTGCGCCGGCTGGCCGTCCACTATGGCCTCCCCAATCACGACCGGCCGGCGGCGCCGTGCCTCTCTTCGCGGGTTCCCTACGGCCAACCCATCACCCGCGAAAAACTCGACCAAATTGCCCAGGCCGAGGCCATCCTGCGCGGCATGGGCCTGCGGGAGTTCCGTTGCCGGCACCATGGCGACGTCGCCCGCATCGAGGCCCGGCCCGATGACTTTCCTCTACTGCTTGACCGGCGGGAGGAGCTCGTGAAGGCTTTCCGCAAAGTGGGCTTCCATTGGGTGGCCCTCGACCTCGCGGGCTTCCGCAGCGGCAGCCTCAACCGGGTGATCGCCCAAGCCGACCGCCTGAAATCCTCCTGACGATCAGGATCCCAACCATGCGCCTATCCACCTCCCCGAGAACCCACTCCTGCCTCCTCGCGGCACTGCTGATCGCTGCCCCCTTGGCAATCCCGGCACAGGACACACACCAGACAATCGGTCCCGAGCCGCCCGCAAACATGCGCCGCGAACCGAAGACGCAGAGGGAAATCCTGCCCGCTTCCCGCCTCGAAAGCCAGCGCGACACGCGGGCACTGGACAACAGCGCCGACGCCAAGGTCCCCGATGGCACCGTCCTGGGCGCGAACCTACAGCCCGGCGTCAGCGCCGAACCGGCCCTGAAGTTCGAGGAGACCTTCATCGATTTTGGCGACATCGAGGAAGGCGAGACTGTCACCGCCAAGTTCCCCTTCGTCAACAATTCCGACAAGACCATCACCATCACCAACACGCAGACCACCTGCGGATGCACGGTGGCCACGCTGGCCAAGAAGGTGTTCGCCCCCGGCGAGGGCGACATCGTGGAGGTCACCTTCAACTCCGCCAATCGCCCGGGGCTCAATGACCGGGTGATTCGCATCATGACCGACGAGCCCGCCGTCAGCAACTACGCCGTGCGCCTGCGCACCAACGTTCTGCAGGACGTGTGGCTGTCGCAACGCGTGGCCGGATTCGGCGAGGTCCCCGTCGGCGAAGGCCGCACCATCACCATCAACCTGATGAGCATTGCCGAGGAACCGATCAAGATACTTGGAGTGGAAAACCCCCGCGGCGACGTACGCGTCGAACTGGGCGAGGCCGCACCCTATCACGTGCCCAACCGCCCCAATCAGGGCGTGCAGATTCCCATCAACATCACCCTGCCGGACAATCGCCCGGCCGGGCGCCTCAGCGGCAACATCGTCGTGAAGACCAACCAGCCCGGCGCCCATGAGAATATGAGCATCATCTACAGCGCCAACGTCGTCGGCGCGCTGACCTACTCTCCGACGCGCTTGTACTTTGGCGTCGTGCCCCCCAACAGCAAGCAGATCACGCGCGGTTCCATCTCCGTCACTTCCGGCAATGGTGCTTTTGAGTTGGAGTCGTGGGAGATCCTGCCCGTATCCACCGCCAACAGCGACAAGCCCGCCACGCCGGTGGAGCAGCTCCCCCGCCTGAACATCACCGTGGAGGAACCCGCCACCGACTCCACCATGCAGAGCCTGATCGCCGTGGCGGAGATCCCCGAGCACCTCGGTCATCTGCAAGGCACCGTGGAACTGAAGGGCAAGATCGGCGACAAGCCCGAATCCATCCAGATTCCCTTCAGCGTCTACGTGCGCAACATGAGCGCCCTGCAAGGCGCCCAGCCCATCCCCGCCGACGAGGTTCTGATGAAGCAACCCACGACACGCAGCACCATGCGCCCGTCTTCGGGGTCGTGACAACAGCTCGGAACGCCAGAATCATGTAATGCAGGGGTAGTGCGGGCAGAGATGCCCGCACTCTCTCTGTTCTGAACCAACTCGGAACCCGAAACCCGGAACCAACTCAGACGCACAACGCCTCTTCCACAATCAGGTCGCACGCGTCGGCGTCCAGCGTCGCCATGCAGCCCATGGGGAGGCTGACGTTGTGCGGAGTGTGGCCGATGGGGAAGTTGCGCAGGATCGGGATCTTCAGGTCCCTCAGGCAGCGCTCGATCACCGTGTCCGCATCGTCGCGGCCGGAGGATCCCTCCGGGCTGCAGTCCGTGAACTGACCGAGAACAATGCCGTTCAGCTCGCCGAGGAACCCGCTCATGCGCAGTTGCGTCAGGTAGCGATCCAGCCGGTAGGGCTGCTCTCCCGTGTCTTCCAGGAATAGGATGCCGCCCTTCGGATCCGGGCAATGCGGCGTGCCCAGCAGCGTCACCAACACGGAAAGGCAACCGCCGACCAAATGCCCCCGCGCCTTGCCGCCGACGAGCGCGTTGCCGTCGGCCCACTCCATCGCCTTGCGGATGGAGCCCAACGGCTCGGTGCTGGTGATGGAATGCACCAGTACCTTACGCGCCAGATCCGTCGTGTCGCCGTCCGTCACAAAGGCATACGCGATCGTCGGTGCGTGCAGCGTGGACAATCCCACCATGGTGGAGAACGCGCCGTGAAAGGCGGTGATGTCGCTGAAGCCGGCGAAGAGCTTGTTGTCAGCGCGCGCAGCCGCGTAATCCAGGTCGTTCAGGATCCGCCCCGCACCATAGCCCCCGCGCGAGCAGAAGATTCCGCGAATTTCCGGATTGCGCAGCGCCGCATTGAAATCCGCCGCGCGCTCCTCATCGGTGCCGCCCAGATAATCCATCCGGTTTCCCGCACTGGGTCCCACCCACACGCGCAGGCCGAGAGCCTCCAGCGCCTTTCGGCAACCTTCCAGCCGCTCTGCCGAGGGCATCGGCCCCGACGGCGAGATCAGCGCGACCAAATCACCGCGCTTGAGGGGAGAGGGGTGCTTCAACGTCTGGGTCATGATTGCGACTCCATGTGGGCAGATGATTGCTGGCAAGCGTGGCGGCTGCTCCCCCGCCGGGGCGAGCACGAACCGCACAATCCCGCGGCCATTCCCTTGCCCACGCGTGACTCAATCCGCAGCATGCGCCTTGGTTGAATGGTCCCTGGTCAGGCTTGCAGCCGGGACCGGAAAGGCGCCTCACCATGTCCGAGACCGTACTCATCATCACCATGTTCACCTGCGGCGTCATCAGCGCCAAGTGGGCCATGGAGCTGGGCTTCTGCCAATTCCGCCAGGTCTTGTTCCTCATCGCCGGCTTTTTTCTCGGTCCCCTTGTCCTGCTCGTCCTTTACATCTACCAGGTGAACCAGGCCCACAAGCTCGGCGAACCCGGTGGACGCATGGTCTGAGCATTCATGAACCTGCGAACGCTGCTCAAAGACAACACATTGGTCGGCGCGGGCGCCGCCGTGGTGCTGGCGTTCCCGATGGCGTCGCTTTGCGCCCTGGTCTTTCGGTTCCCGATTCCCTTCGCCGGTTACGAAAGCGGCGTGGCGGCCGCCGGCAAAGCCTTCATCGCCGCAGCCCTGTACGGTGCCCTCGGCGGGTTTGTCCTGGTGGCGGTGCTGGGCGCCATGGGCGGAGTGCTCGCCGATTTCCTCATGCACGGTTTCCCGGTCCGTGCCCGGCGGCTGACGATCATCCTCGCCACCGCCAGCGCCGCCGCCTGCGTGCTGGTCATGGCGATGCTCGATTGGATCATCGGGCCGTGGTGAGGGGGGATGGAGAATTGATCAGATGCGAAAGTTCTGGTTGAAGTAAATCAAGTGTCCTGCGAGTCGAGCCTGCCTCCTCTGGACGAGATCCCGAGCTTCCCGTGGTGACAGCGACATGCCGAAGCCCTCCTTTATTGCCTATATCGATGAATCCGGCGACGAGGGCTTTGCTTTCGATCGCAACAGTTCGCAATGGTTCGTGCTCGGAGCCGCAGTCTTTCGAGCGGCCACCGAGCTGGAACAGGTGAAGTTGGTCGATGATGTGCGCAGGGCAATCAACGCAGCCTGGAGCGAAGCCAATCCCGGCAAGGGCCAAAGGATCGCCGACAAGGCCGCGCTGCATTTCAAGGATCTGAAGCACGAGCAGCGGCGTTATTATGTCAGCAGGATTGCCCAAGCCAGAGTCCGCCTTGCATCTGTCCTCATTGACAAGACCCGCCTCACATCACCGGAAAACTTTCAGGTTGGCAATCGTCTCTATCATTGGGGGATCAGGGTGCTGGTGGAGAGAATCTCATGGCTTTGCAGGGATGCACCACGCCACGAAGCAGATGGAGGCAATGGGACGGTCCGTCTGGTATTCTCCAATCGAAGCACCATGAACTACTCGGAATTGGCGAGTTATCTGCGACATTTGGAGTCAAATCGAGAGGCACTTGACTATCGGGCCGATACGAGCGTTGTTCGGCCCGACCAAGTCGAGACATATACCTCCGGCCGCAGAATGGGGCTTCAGATCGCCGACGCCATTGCCTCAAGCCTGTTTCAGGCAGTGACTCTCAACCGCTACGGACTGACCGAACCCAGCTACACCCTCGCGCTTCGCCCCGTGTTTTATCGACATCAGGGAACCGTCTGGGGGTATGGCATAAAAATCCTCCCCGCCGAGGCTGAAGAAGCCAGGCGGCGGGGAGAACTATTCCCAGAGTGGCCACGATAAATCTGGAAAGCCCCGAGGGGTAGGATCCCACCGCGTTGCGGCTGCCGCCATCCGGCGACCTACCCGAAACCTCGCGCATGCCTTCCGGCTTCTAGGTCTCACAAGTCCGGCCATCTGTCAACCCCCCCAACTAACCCTTGCATTCTGCCCGGCGCTGGGGAAAAATCAGATAACATCGAGTTGGCAAGTCGCCCTTGTCAGCCAACCGCCCGGAGCCACTATCATGATCACCACACACCCCGTCTCCACCCATACCATGATGGACGGCAACGAAGCCGTTGCCCGTGTGGCCTATCGCCTCAGCGAGGTCATCGCCATCTATCCCATCACGCCCAGCTCCACCATGGCCGAATGGACCGATGAGTGGGCCAGCGCCGGACGGCCAAACCTGTGGGGGGCCATTCCGTCGGTGGTCGAAATGCAGAGCGAGGGGGGCGTGGCCGGCGCAATCCACGGGGCCCTGATGGCGGGGAGCCTGGCCACAACATTCACGGCCTCCCAAGGGCTGCTGCTGATGATCCCCAATTTGTACAAGATCGCCGGCGAGCTGACGCCCTTTGTCGTCCACGTCGCCGCCCGCGCCATCGCCACCCATGCCCTGTCCATCTTTGGCGACCACAGCGACGTGATGGCCGCGCGCCAGACCGGCTGCGCGATGCTGGTGTCAAACTCCGTGCAGGAGGCGGCGGACATGGCCGCCGTCGCCCATGCGGCCACGCTGGAAGCGCGCCTGCCGGTCATGCACTTCTTCGATGGCTTCCGCACCTCGCACGAGGTCGCCGGCGTCGTCGTCCCCTCCGACGATGTGCTGCGCGCGCTGGTCTCGCCGGTGCACATCCTTCGCCATCGCAATCGCGCGCTGAACCCGGAGCATCCTGTCCTTCGCGGCACGGCCCAAAACCCCGACGCGTTCTTCCAATCGCGCGAGGCGTGCAATCCGCACTACCTCGCCGCGCCGTCGATTTTCCAATCCACCATGGACAACTATGCGGCGCTGACGGGTCGCCAGTACCGGCTGTTCGAGTACGTCGGTGCGCCGGACGCCGAACACGTCATCATCTCGATGGGTTCTTCATGCGAGGTGGTGGAGAGCGTGGTGGAGCGCGAGATGAGCGAAGGCCGCAAGGTCGGACTGCTCAAGGTGCGCCTCTACCGCCCGTTCAGCATCGAGCATTTCCTGGATGCCCTCCCCCGCACCGTTCGCACCATCGCGGTGCTCGACCGCTGCAAGGAACCGGGCGCCGTGGGCGAACCATTGTTCCTGGATGTCGTCGGCGCGCTGCAGGAGGCGTCCTGGTTGGACCAGATCGGCTTTGAGCAAATGCCGCGGGTCATTGGCGGGCGCTATGGCTTGGCGTCCAAGGACTTCACCCCCCCCATGGCCAAGGCCGTCTTCGACGAAATGGCCAAGCCGGATCCCAAGCGGCGCTTCACCGTCGGCATCGTCGACGACGTCACGCATCTCAGTTTGCCCGTCGATGAATCCTACTCCACCGCCAGCAGCAAGACAACCCGCGCGGTCTTCTACGGCCTCGGGTCCGACGGCACCGTCGGTGCCAGCAAGAACACCATCAAGATCATCGGGGAGGAAGCGGGCCTGCACGCGCAGGGCTACTTCGTCTACGATTCGAAGAAGTCCGGCTCGCTGACGGTCTCGCACCTGCGCTTCGGCCCCGAGCCGCTGCGCACGCCCTACCTGGTGCGCGAGGCTCACTTCATCGGCGTCCACCAGTTCGAGCTGCTCGACAAGATCGACGTGCTGGCGCCGGCGATGCAAGGCGCGACGGTGCTGATCAACAGTCACCACGGACCCGAGCACACATGGGACCACCTGATGCAGCCGGTACGCGAGGTCATGCGCCAGCGGCACTTGAAGGTCTTCGTCATCGACGCTGGAGAGGTCGCGCGCGAGGCGGGCCTGGGGCGCCGCGTAAACACGATCCTGCAGGCGTGCTTCTTCGCCCTCAGCAACGTGCTGCCGCGCGAGCAGGCCATGGACGCCATTCGCGCCTCCATCCGCAAGACCTACGGCCGCCTTGGTGACGAAGTCGTCGAGCGCAACCTGCGCGCGGTGGAGATGGCCGTGGGCCACCTGCACCAGATCAAGATCCCGCAGGAGGACTTTGCCTGCGTGATGCCGCAGCGCTCGCCATGGAGTCACGCACCGAAGTTTGAGCACGACGTGTTGGCGCAGCTCGCGGCCTTTGAAGGCGACCGTCTCCCCGTCAGCGCGTTCCCGCCCGACGGCACGTACCCGGTGGGCACCTCCAAGTTTGAGAAGCGCAACATCGCCGAGGAAGTGCCGGAAGTGAACACGGCCCTGTGCGCGCAATGCGGCAAGTGCGTGCTGGTATGCCCGCACGCCGCCATTCGCGCCAAGCTTGTTCCGGACGATGAACTGAAGAACGCGCCGGAGGGGTTCCTCTCCGCGGCGGCAAAGTTCGTCGACCACAAGGGCGAACGGTATGTCCTCACCGTATCCCACGAGGACTGCACCGGATGCGGACTGTGCGTCGAGGTCTGCCCGGTCACCGACAAGAAGGTCCCGGACCTGAAGGCACTGAACATGATCCAGCGTCCCGACGACCGCGAGGCCGAACGCGCGCATTGGGATTTCTTCGCCAAGCTGCCCGACATCGACCGTTCAATGCTCAATCACAGCCGCGTGAAGGACATCCAGTTGCTCGAGCCGCTCTTCGAGTTCAGCGGCGCGTGTTCCGGCTGCGGCCAGACACCGTATCTGAAGCTCCTCACGCAGCTCTTCGGCGATCGCGCCCTCATCGCCAATGCCACCGGTTGCTCGTCGATCTATGGTGCAAACCTGCCGACGACGCCGTGGACCACGAACAAGGACGGCCGCGGACCCGCGTGGGCCAACTCGCTGTTCGAAGACAACGCCGAGTTCGGCATGGGCATGCGCGTCGCCCTGGATTCGCAGCGCGAGTTCGCCGAGATCCTGCTGCATCGCGTGGCCGATCGCGTCGGCCTCGACCTGGTGGACCGCCTGTTGTCCGCGCGCCAGGATACCGAGGAGGAAATCGTCGCCCAGCGCGAACGCGTCATCGAATTGCGCCGCCGCCTTGCCCATCGCGGCGAGGATGACGTCCGCGCCCTGCTTGGCATTGCC
>CAZVAQ010000047.1:0-2678 GCA_964625145.1 uncultured Candidatus Sumerlaeota bacterium | reverse complement strand
GCCCTCGTGCGCCGATCCGTGTGGATCATCGGCGGAGACGGATGGGCCTATGACATCGGCTTCGGCGGCCTCGACCACGTGCTCGCCTCCGGGCGCGACGTGAACGTGTTGGTGCTGGACACCGAAGTGTACTCCAACACCGGCGGACAGGCTTCAAAGTCCACGCCGCGCGGCGCCGTTGCGCGCTTCGCCACCGGCGGCCGCCAAGCCGCCAAGAAGGATCTGCCGCTGCTGGCCATGGCATACGGCACTGTCTACGTCGCGCAGGTCTGCCTCGGTGCCAACGACAGCCACGCCATCAAGTGCTTCCTGGAGGCGGAGTCCTATCACGGTCCGTCGCTCATCATTGCCTACGCGCATTGCATCGCGCACGGCATCGACATGAAGTGCGGCCTGAATCAGCAGAAGGCAGCAGTCGATTCCGGCCACTGGCCATTGCTGCACTTCGATCCGCGCGCCCATGGCGACAAGAACCCGCTGCACCTGGACGCCAAGGCCCCGCGCCTGCCGCTGAAGGACTACGTGTACGCCGAGGGCCGCTATCGTCGCCTGACGCAAAGCCGCCCGGAGGAGGCAGAGCGACTGCTCCAAGAAGCGGAAGCAGACATCACCCGCCGCCGCGCCCTCTACGAATACATGGCCGCCATGGGCACGAGGCCCATGGGCGAAGGCGAGGGAGGGTGAAGGGGAGGGATGAAGGCTGAAGGGGTGGCTGACAGTGTTGGGTGGCCACCTGACTGACAGTGTTGGGTGGCCACTTTGCACTCACACTTGTTCGTCACCGCGCCCTTAATGCCGATGCGTCGAGGGGAAGAAGCCCTCAAAGTCCGACACCGTTCCGCCATCGAGGAAGCATTGGATGATCGCGCGGCCCAGCGGCGAGAGGTCGGGCTCCAGGAATGGCAACAGCGTCTTGCGGAAGAACGTATCCAGCATCTCCGCACCGCCGTCGTACCCCTCCTCGCCGACCTCCGGTTGCGTCTCCACCTGCAGGAACCAACGCGGAATCGTGAAACCCTCCACGCGCATCGTGTAGAGCGCATAGCCCAGAATCGGGCAGCGGCATTCGACCAATTGCTTCTTCTGGAACCGCGCGTTGCCGCGCCGCGCCAGGTATTCGCGCGTGATCCATTCGGACATGAAGCCCACCTTCCACGCGCCGATGTGTTGGTTGGGGATCAGCACGTAATCCACCGCGGGGCTGCGCTGGATCTGGTCGAGCAGCAGGTTCGCCTGTGGCACCTGCCGACCCGTCGCAAAGGGCCAGTAGCTGCCGACGCCCTCGCTGGCCAACGCGTCGGACGATACGATGCTGGGGTTCGCGTGGCCGCGAGGCATCACAAGGCGCCACAACCACGCCAGCGCCGGTGGCAGGATGTGCACGAGGCCCATGATTCCATAGTTCGGCTTCTCGCGCGTGCAAGGCGGCGTGCGCACGCCGATGCTGCGAATGTCGACGCGCACTTCCTGGTCCTGCGGCACGATGTTCGGGATGATCTTCCGCGGCAGGATGACGCGCGGGTTCGGACATGGCTTGCCGGGCGCGTCCTCGACGTGTTCCCAGATCATCGCCCGGCTGCGGGGCACGGCGTCGATGTTCATGAAGAGCAGCGGCTCCGGCGGACACGCGCACAGGCGCTCCAGCTCCGGTTCCTTGCCGTACATGTCGATGTGGTCCACGCGCACGAACCATGCGTCCTCCGCATCGACCAGGTACAACTTGCCGTCGCGGTGCTGCACGGCCGGATGGCACAGGCCCATGTCATCGCACACGGGATGCAGGTCGCACGTGCGCATCATTTCGATGAAGCGCTCTTCACCCGTCACAGTGTTCACGCCGAGCAGCAACCGGCCGTCCGTGCGCCGCTGTGGCGGTTGCAGCATCTCGCTCTTTCCTCCGCCGCTGGCGCCTTCGTGCATGATCACCACTTCCAGGTCGTACGGCGTCACCACGCGTACGGCCGAGCAATGCGCGGTGATCCATCCCTCCTTCTCCCCCTGGTCGATCAACATCCCGTACACGCCCTTCTTCGCGCTGGGACCGGGGTACAGGTTGTAGCTGAACATCTCGTAGATGTCGGGGCGGCGATTGTGCACGACCACCTGCTTCCCCTGATAGTGCGTGTGGCGGAATGGCGGCGCGGTGTAGATGATCGCCTCGGACTTGAAATCCTTCGGCAACTTCTCCGGATCCATGATCCCCTGCAGCAGCGCCAACCCGAGGGCGAAGAACGCCGCGTTGGCCGGAGCCACGGCAATCGCCGGCTCACCCAGGCCCGAATGCCCCGTCTCGAACGCGAAAACACAAAGCGGCTGGGTCGCCAGCCACTTCAAGGTCTCCCCGCGAACCCGGTCAAAGGACTCGCCGAACCGCGCATCGTAGGTGGGCTTGTTCGTCGGCTCGCTATCGGCGATCACCATACAGTCCGGATCGCGGCGGCGCATGGCCGGGTCGGTGTAGTTTGCCACGACGCCGTTGCGCACGCGGGCAACGGTGGCCTCCACGACACGCCCCTTGCCGGGCACGTCATAGGCCACCTCCATCCAATCGTTGCCGGGTCCGCCGACGGCCAGATCCACCAGCTCCGCCACCGAGCGGCCAACGATCACCGACGGGGCCCGATCCTCGCGGCTGAACTTGAGCGTGAGCAGCTGCGCGCCCAGGTTGGCCGCCACGT
>CAZVAQ010000046.1:0-23211 GCA_964625145.1 uncultured Candidatus Sumerlaeota bacterium | reverse complement strand
GAGAGGAACCTCGTGGCGCTCATTCGGTTTAGCCCTGCCCATTGACCATTGAAGACCTATTGACCCTTGGCTTCCACAGCCCCTTTCCTTGGTTACAATCGTAAAAGGGAGGGTTTGAACTGTGAGACTTCGAACTGCCATTCTTTCCACGCTTGCGTTGGGGATGCTCCCCGCGTCGGCTGGAACTATCAGCGCCCAACCGGACCTTTCGACCGTTGAAGGCCGGTACGCCCACGTGACCTCGAAGCTCGATGCTGGTGGGGTCTTTTTCAACTACGTCGACATGGATGGGCTTGCGGATCTCTACTTTGAAGCCGGTGAGAAATTCCTCGCGGTGCTTCAAGAACAAACCCCCGATCCGGAAGCGCAGAATGCTCTGGGGCAGGTTCTGGAGAAGGGAGGACCCCTCTACAATTACCTTGGCATCTCGGCTGTCCGTGGCTTTGGCGCGTCCTCCGTTCCCGATGGCGATGGCTATCTCAACAGGTCATTCATCTCGATCGATCGCACGCGCCTCGATGATCGGCCGATGGTTTTGGGTGGTGAACCGCGTCCACGCAAGGGACTGCACCTCGCTCCCGAGCAGACGCAGTTGTTTGTCTCCGCCGATCTCTCGCTGCGCAACGCCATCCAGATCGTCTATGACATCGCGGCCATCACTCATCCCGGTGAAGGCGCCGCCCAAATTGACCAGGGCTTCGAGATGGCTCAGGCCTTTACGACTGTGCCGTGGAAGGAGGCACTCCAGTCGCTCGAAGGCGAGATGATCGCGGCCGTCTGGGCTGATGACCAGGATTGGCGCAAAGGTGGAACCGATCAGGATCCCATCGAGTATCCGGCCATTCATTACCTTGTGGCGCTGCAATCCTCCGACACCACGTTGCACGATGGATTGTTGAACTGGGCGCAGATGCAGACGTTCACGGTGGAGCCCACAGAATCCGGCGATGTGACGATTTCGACTCTGGTGCCGCCGAATTTCCTGAAGGACGCCCCGCGTATCAGCCTCGCACGGGACGAGACGTTCACCTACTTTGCCTCGGAGCCAGCCGTTCTTTCCAGTGCGTTGGAACGCTTGGCGGCAGAAAGCGGAGGACTCGCCAGTTCGGCGGAGTTTCAACGGATGCGTTCGGGCTTCCCGGCGGAATGCAATGCAGTCCTCTTTGTGAACAAGTCCATCAATGACATCAGCATCGAGTTCACGCGCCGGAACATACCCGACGGGGAAGAGAACGCCGCGCGCCTGGTCGATACGCTTCAGGAGATCGGCTCGCAACTTTCGGCGCCCATCTCCACGCTGGCAGTTGGTGTCCAGCAACCCGACGGTGTCTTGTTCACCAGCCGCGGACCCAAGAGTGGACGCGCCCATGGGCTGATGACGACCTCCGCGGCATTCGGTGTTATGGCCGCCATTGCCGTGCCCAACTTCATCGAAGCGCGCGGGCGAGCCATTGAGGCAAGACATCGACAAGCCTGCCGCGAGAATCAATACTACCTCGCCCGCCAGTTCGGCCAATACATGCAGGATAACAACATCACGTCCGTGGCGGAGGGGATTGAAGGCATCGGCGGCGCTTCGCAGACCACACCTGCCGACGGATCCTGGGTTGGAACGCTGATCGGACCGGATCACTACATCCGGTTCGAGCCTGTCTGTCCATCGGGCGGCGTGTACACATTCAATGATACCGATGCGAACCCGGACCTGCCTCCCGTGACTTGTTCACAAACCAGGATGCCTGGCATCCGTCCGCAAGTGCGGCATGACTTCCCGACGGAGGGCATCCGCTGAGGCGGCATCACCTCGAACCAATACATTGCCAACTTCCCGGAGAGACGACCCATGCGACACTCACTAAGGATTGGTGCGGCGGCATTACTCATCGCGTCTGCGACGGCGACACTCCAGGGTCAGGACCCGGTCTTCTACTATGTCAACTCGCTGGGCGATGCGCCGGCGTTGAATCCGGGAGATGGCACGGGCCAAACCGCCGCGGGAGACATCACACTTCGGTCCGCCATGATGGCCGCGAACGCGGATGGCGCCCCATCGCGCATTTACTTCGATGGCTCGCTGTTTCAATCTGGTCCTGCGGAGATTCTCGTGGGCAATCCGCTGCCGACGATCACAACGCCGATCCATGTCTACGGCCCTGACTCCGACGAGCTCACCGTGCGCTCGACGGGCACGCGGCTGTTCGTCTTCCAGGGATCGCCGGAAGCCGCCCTTCTGGAGATGACGATCACCGGTTCCAAGGCCGGGGCGATCCTCAACAGCGGCTCGCAGCTCCTTCTGGAGAATTGCGTGCTGCGCGACAATGACGGTGCCGCGACGGAACTGGAGGGCGGCGGCGCCATTGACAACCGCGATGGAGGCACCGTCACGATCGTTCGCTGCATCATCGGTCCCAACAACACGGCCGAGTTCAGTGGAGCGGTGGACAACTTCGTCGGGACGGGCAACGAGATCGTGGCAATCAGTTCCACCTTCCTCGGCAACAGCGCGACCGAGGCGTGAGGAATCCTCTACAACAGCGGTGTCAACAACACCGCGACTTTCATCAACTGCACCATCACGCAAAACACCACTGCTGGGGACGGTGGCGCTTTCTATCAGGATGGGCCAAGTGGCGGTTTGCGATTCTTCAACAGCACCATCGTCGGCAACTCGGCTGGCCGGTACTCTGGCGGGCTTTATCTGCTGGAATCCAGCAACACGCTCCTGGTCAATACGGTCCTGGCGGGAAACCTCGAGGAGGCAGGTGTCGAAGTCAGCATCGACGGTGAGGTCTCCCCGGCCAGCCAGCACAACCTGATCGGCGAGAATCGCTATCTGGAGGGGATACTGGAAGGCGTGAACGGCAACCGGATCGGCACGGGCGGCTCGCCGTTGAATCCGCTGCTGGGTCCCCTGGCGAACAATGGAGGTCCTGTGCCCACGATGCTCCCGCTGGCGGAAAGTCCACTCATCGACAATGGCACGACGACGATACCCACCGACATGCAGCTTCTTGC
Organism: uncultured Candidatus Sumerlaeota bacterium; assembly: GCA_964625145.1. Classification (GTDB taxonomy): domain Bacteria; phylum Sumerlaeota; class Sumerlaeia; order SLMS01; family JAHLLQ01; genus CAYTRP01. The sequence continues at coordinate 20,196 of CAZVAQ010000046.1, read as the reverse complement.
GGTGACGACCGATGCGCGAGGCTTCTCCCGCCTCGCAGGACCCGCGGTCGACATCGGTGCCGCGGAAATCCAGGTCGAGGTTCCGCTCGCACCGGGCGACATCAACGGCGACGGCGTTGTCAATGTCGCCGATGTGACGGCCCTGGCCCGTCATGTGGAGTTCGGCGACGCGATTGCGGGGGAAGGGGACTACAATGCCGATGCAACGGTGGACATGGAGGATGTGGCGGACCTGGCCGACGGGATTGTCAATGGATTGGTTCCGGTGCCCTGATTCGCCCGTCATCCCTGCCGGGAATGGTCCAATTGCTCGTTCGGCGGTTGACACCCTAGGGCCGTAGGGCGAGGCGTTGGTGGGAAGTCGTTCCTAATCCGGAAGGGGCCGCCGTCTTGATCGAGTTCCAGCTCTCCCGCAAAGGCATCATCTTCGTCGTCTCAGCACCCTCCGGAGGCGGCAAGTCTACCGTCCTGCGCGCCATCCTGCAAGCCGACCCCACCTTGAGCTATTCCATCTCCGCCACAACCCGCCCCGCCCGGGGTTCGGAGACGCACGGCAAGGATTACTTCTTCCTCACACCCGAGGAGTTCCAGGCCCAGATCGAGCAGGACGGCTTCATCGAGTACGCCAAGGTCCATGGCAATTATTACGGCACGCTGAAGAGCGAGGTGGACAGGAAGCTCCAGCAGCACGAGGACGTCATCCTGGACATCGACGTCCAGGGCTCCCTGAGGCTCAAGAGCGAGCGGCCGGAGACAGTCCTCATCTTCATCCTCCCGCCCAGCATCGCCACGCTCGAGAAGCGCCTGCGCTCGCGCGGGCTTGACGACGAAGCGGCCATGAAGACGCGGCTGCAGAATGCCCGCAACGAGATCCGCTACGCGCAGCTCTATGACTATGTCCTGGTGAACGAGGACCTGGAGCGCACGATCGCATCGATCAACGCCATCGTCGCCGCCGAGCGCATGAAGTCCCATCGTTGCAAGGTGCACGACGCCCTGGGCGAGGTTGAGTTCATCCCGGCGGTTGGAGCGCGATAGGCGCAGGTTTGGACGCAACCGCACCCCACAGCCTCCGGCTATGCACGCCCTGGGCCTTGTCATCTGATCACACGTTTCGCCTCAAACCACCACTTTCTCGAAGATCCCTCGCATGCGCGCCATGTCCCCTGGCAGGCGCTCCAGCAGGTCGCGCGGCGAAGATTCCTGGAAGGCAATGGCGCGCGTGATTTCATCGCGGGCCGTGGGAGCCGTTGGGATGAAGTCCCGCGCGGTCTCTCGCAGCAGCCGCACCGTGCGCTGAAGGGTACGCAGGCGAATGCGATGCGCTTCGACGAACTCGGCCGTTTCCGGATCCAGCAGTCCCGCCTTGGCCAGGGAGCCGATCGCCTCGCCAGTGCAGGGGATGATGATGTCGTTGAGCGACGCGGCGTTGTTGAGCAGGAGGTATTGCACGAGGAACTCGATGTCGACGAGTCCGCCGGCGCTGCGCTTCAGGTCGCATTCGGCGTGGCTCGGGATGCGCAGCGTTGATTCCAGCCGCGCGCGCATCGTTCGCACATCATTGCCGATGGTGGCCAGCTTCGATCGCTCGCGGGCGGCATCCTGAAGCGAAGCGAACAACTGCTGCGCCAGTGCCTCGTCACCCGCCACAAGGCGCGCGCGCGTCGCGCTCTGCAGTTCCCACGTTCCCGCCTCGGTTGCATAGTACCGCGTGGCCCGCTCCATGGTCACGGCCAACGGTCCGTTCGCTCCTTCCGGGCGCAGGCGCGCGTCCATCTTCCACAGGGCGCCATGCGGCGACACGGCGGACATGGCGCTGATCACCGAGTAAAAGAAGACCTCCGCGGCATTGCGCGGCGCAGTCGCCTCGCCATCGTCCTCGACGAAACACGCGATGTCCAGATCGGCGCAGATGTGCACCTGCTTTCCACCGAATCCACCCATGCCAAGGATGCACCAGCGACGTCCGGGAGGCGAATGCTTCTCCACCACCTGGCACACGGCCTTGAGGCAGGCCTCTGCAACTTCGGTGACCTTTGCCGCCGCGTCGTCGACTTCCAGGATGCCGAGGATTTCCCGCGCGGAGCAGAAGAGCGCCTCGCGTTCCTTCCACTCGCGGATCGCGCGCAGGGCGTCTTCGCGCTCCATGTCGCCGATCATCCTGCCGACGCGCTTCTGGAACGAGATGGCTGGCGAAGAATGCGGCCGCAGCACATCGGTCTCCAGCATTTCGTCGAATCGTTCCGGATGCGCGATCAGCAATCGGGAAGGAAGCGCGCCAAAGCCGAGCATGCGGATCAGCAGCCGCAGGACCGGTGGATGCGCCAGCAACAGATCATAGAGCGTGGTGATGGACCAATGGGCGCGCATGAAGTTGGTGAGGTTGTGCACCGCCGCCACGGGCATGGCCGCGTGGTGCAGTTCGCGCAGCAGATGCGGCAGGAGTTGCTCGAATCGCTTTTGCCCTTCGGAGCGAATGGCGACCTCGCGCGTGCCGACGGCCAGCACGCGCAACGCAGCGAGGCCGTCGGGTTCTGCAAGTCCCACCTCGCGCAGTGGCGCCAGCAGGAATTCGGAAGGCAGTGTCCCCATTTCCAGGCAATCAGCCAACGCCTGCGTCTTTCGCGGCTTTGCGCTGCCAAAGAATTCCTCGAATGCAGAGCGGATGAATTGCCGTTCCTCGCTGATGCGCGTGTCCAGCGCGCTCCACGAGGCAAAACCCAGCGCCGTCGCCAGGCGCTCGGCCTCGGCACCAGGCACCGGCAACAAGTGCGTTTGCTTCTCCTCCACCATTTGCAGCGCGTGTTCCACGCGGCGATAGAACCAATACGTCTCCGCCTTGCGACGCGCCAGTTCCTCGTTCACCCGGCCAATTTCCGCCAGCCGCTCCAGCGCCCCCGTCGTGCGCCGCATGCGAAGTGATTTGTCGTGGCCGCCGTGCAACAACTGCTGCGCGGTGGCGAGAAACTCGATCTCGCGAATGCCGCCCGGACCTCGCTTCAAGTCATGGCGGCCGTCCTTCGGGCGTTGCGCCTCGGCATCGATGCGGGCCTTCAGGCGGGCGATCTCCGGTAGCAGGTCATCGGGCTTGTTGTCCTCGAAGACGAATGCCTCGATGATTTGGCTGAAGATCCGGCCCACAGATGCATCGCCCGCAATGGGACGCGACTTCAGGTAGGCGACCTTCTCCCAAGCGCGCGCCTGCTGGGCGAAGTACGCCTCGTAGCCAGTGATGGAGCGGGCCACCGCGCCGCCGGAACCTTCCGGCCGCAGGCGCAGGTCAATGCGGAACAGTGTGCCTTCCGTGGTCGCTTCCGACAGGGCGCGCGTCACTGCCGACGCCAGCTCGCTGTAGAAGTGATGATGCGTGACCGAGCCCTGCACACCGCCGCGCGGATCGCGACGGCCACTGGTCTCCCCCTCCACATTGTAAACGTAGAGCAGGTCGAGGTCCGACGAGAAGTTCAGCTCCTGTCCACCCAGCTTTCCCATGGCGACGACGGCGAATCCACAGTTCTGCGGCTCCTCGCCGCAGCCCTTTGGCAATCCGTGACGCTTGACCATATCCGCCAGCGACTGGCGCAGCGCCACCTCGACGGCCGTTTCCGCCAGCGCCGACAGCTCGCGGCATTGGCCCACGATGTCCTGCATGCCGGCGAACTCGCGAATGCCGATGCGCAGCAATTCACGGCGTTTCAACCGGCTCAGGGCGCGGCGCAAATCCTCCTTCGAATCGAGACCGGCAGACTCCTCCTCCAGCAAGCGCACGAAGTCCGCGCGGGTACGCTCGGCTGCCATCTGGTCCGGGTCCAATACCATGGACAGCGCCCGGTTGTCGCGGGCCATGGTTTCGGCGAAGAACGAGGAGAACGCCGCCGCGGAGGCCACTGCCGCTGCCAAGGGCGAGGGCGCATCCGGTGCGGATTCCGCCAGGACGCGCACCCACTCCGGCGCCGCCAGCTTCTCCTCGCCCAAGTCTGTCAGGAGATTGCGAAACGCTGTCCTGGGTGATCGCATCGACAATCCCTCGGGGTGTGGCCCGGCTTTTGCCATTCGAGCCGGGGGTGTGTTTACCCTCGCGTCGCAGGGTGGGCTGGCCCTACTCACCAATCATCCTGCGGGGAGGACAACAGGAAGCGCCTCGTGATCAAGCTGAGTGTAAACGTCAACAAGATAGCTACCCTGCGCAATTCCCGGGGGGGCAAGTGGCCTTCGGTGCGCGAATTCTCCTTCGCCGCGATGGAGGAAGGGGCCCATGGGATCACCGTGCACCCCCGGCCCGACGAACGGCACATCCGCGAGACGGACGTGTATGAGTTGGCAGAGCTGACCGCCGGCCGCGTCGAGTTCAACATTGAGGGCTTTCCGGACGACCGGTACTTGCGACTTGTACGCGAGACCCGTCCCACGCAGGCAACCCTGGTTCCCGATCCACCCGATGCGCTGACCAGCAATGCCGGCTGGGATGCGCAGCGCCATGCTGACCTCCTGCGGCGGGTCGTGGCGGAGCTGAAGGAATCGGCCGGGCGCGTGTCCCTGTTCCTCGAACCGGAGCTGCACCAGGTGGAGGCCGCCAAGGCCACCGGCGCCGACCGCATCGAGTTCTACACGGAACCGTTCGCCGTGGCTTTCGAGCAGGGAGAGGGCGAGGCGTCCTTTGCCCATTTTGACCGCGCGGCCAAGCTGGCGACCGAGATCGGCCTGGAGATCAACGCGGGGCATGACTTGAATTTGAAGAACATGGTGCTCATGCGCCGGCTCACCGGGCTGAAGGAAGTCTCCATCGGCCATGCCATTGTGTGCGACGCGTTGTGGATGGGTTGGCGCCCGACGATCCGGGCGTATCTGGAGGTGTTGAAGCGGGAGGAGTCAGCCGCGGCACCGTGACGACTCCCCAGCACCCTCCCCCTGAAAGCCCGGCTGATGCGGGCATGTCCGCCTCCTGCGAACCACCGGGAGGCGAAGGGCCTCCGGTGTCATGGTTCGCCAATACCTTCTCCGCGCTGAGCGTGCGCGACTATCGCCTCTTCTTCTGCGGCCAGACGCTGTCCCTGACCGGTTCGTGGATGCGTCGGACGGCGCTTGGCTGGCTGGTGTTTCAATTGACCGGCAGCATGACGATGCTCGGCACCGTCTTTGCCCTCACCCTCTTTCCGATGACGGTGCTCTCTCCCATCGGAGGCTTGCTCGCGGACCGCTATGACAAGCGCCGGATCATCATCCTGTCGTCGCTGGTCAGCATGTCCTGTTCAACGAGCCTTTCGATGCTCATCTACTTCGACCTCGTGCAGATCTGGCAACTGATGACGATTGCCGCAACGCTCGGTGTGGCGTTCTCCGTGGAGGTCCCCGCGCGCCAAGCCTTTGTCGTAGAGCTTGTCGGTCGCGACCGGTTGATGAACGCCATCGCGCTGAACTCCGCCAATGTGAACCTGACGCGCATCATCGGCCCCTCCGTGGCGGGACTGTTGATGGGAACCGTTGGGATGGTGGCCTGCTTCGCCATCGACGCGATGGCCTATCTGGTCGTCATCGGCACATTGCTCATGGTGCATGTGAAACCGCGCCGTTCGCCTGCGCGCCACGCGCATCCGATCGCGCAATTGCGCGAGGGGCTGAACGAAGTCCTCACCAACCGGCCGGTGAGGTTGGTGCTCATCCTTCTTTCCATCACCTTGATCTTCGGTTGGTCGTTTCAGAACCTGCTGGCCGGCATTGCGCAGGACGAGTTGGGGCTGAAGGAACTGGAGTTCGGCGTGCTGGCCTCCATGTTCGGCGTTGGTGCGGTGTTTGGCGCGTTGTTTGTCGCCAGTCGCACCGCCAAGCGCGACGCCGTGCGGCATCTGCTGATCGCCATGGCCATCATGGCGTCCGGGCTTTTCACCTTCAGCCTTTCGGACATTTGGTGGGGCGTCCCGTCGCTGCAGTGGACCGCCTGGCCGTTGATGGCCTTGCCCCTGGTCGCCACGGGCTTTGGCGGCGTGATGTTCCTGTCCACCGGAAACACGCTGGTACAATTGAGCGTGGCGGACGAGATCCGAGGCCGCGTCATGGGAATCTGGTCCATCGCTTGGGGGTCGGCATTCCCCATTGGGGGATTGCTGATGGGGGCGATTTCCGACCAAATCACGGCCATGTGGACCATCCGCATCTCGGCAATCCTGCTTGCGGTTGCCTGCGTCTGGTCGGCATCAATCATTCGTGCGCGAGCGTTCGAGCGCGCCAGGTCCGAAGCCGCCCGCCGGGCCTCCACCTCCCCCTCCACGGTTTGACGACATGACCCGAGTCCGCTGCAGGCTGGATGACTGCGCCTACTTCAACCGTCCGAAGCACGCTTCTTCGGATTCCACGGACTGCGAATGCTCGCATCCGGAGAAGCCCGACCCGCAGTACAAGTATCGTGAACCGTGCCCGCTCTACAAGAAGGACTGGAGCGTCCTCAGCGCCGCTGTCCCTCCGCTTCCTCCTCGCGGGCGGACTCGCTGAGATCCTCCTCCAGTTTGCGCACCTTGGGTGACGACCCGTCCCTGGGCCAGCCCGAGAAGTCCATCAGCGGAATGGCTTGGTGGTCGCGGCTGCCCCGCTGCGCGGCGAAGGCGCGCCGGATCTCCTCCAGCGCCGCCACCGTCATCCCCTCGTTCTCATTGTGAAAAGTGGCAAGCGTCGCACGCAGATCCCGACCCGCCACGATCAACAACCACAGGAACAGGATGAAGAAAACGCCGTAGAACCCGACGGCCTGCCACGGCGTGTCCCATTTGAGCCATGTGGACAGATCCATCCCGATGCCGAGAAGAAGGAGAAGGAAGAGGCCGAGTGTCCGCCTGCGGAAGCGCTGAAAGTCAAAGAGCGTGGCCGATCCATCGCGCCGCGCCTCGCCCAGCGTGATGAACTCGCGCCCCCACATGATCGCGAGGATCGCCAGAAAAACAGCCCACAAGACTATCCTGAAGCTCATCCATGCCCTCCAACGTGAGGAGAGCTTGGAGCCACGAAAGGGTGATCGGCAACGACAAAACGAAGGGGGGTTTTACTCGGCCACCGCGACCTCCAGCATCGCCTCCAGGCGTTCGAGCCGCGCCTCCAATTCAGCAATCCGAGCCTCCTTCGCCCGGGATTGGGCATCCAACTCCTTCACAGCCTCCACGAGAAGCGGCGTCACGCGCGCGTAATCCATGGCTTCGGCCCTGGTACCGTCGGCGGAGTAGGTGACGATTTCCGGCAGGACCTCTCCCACTTCCTCCGCGATGAAGCCGATATCCGCCGCGCCTTCGTGGGCGTCCTTCCAATCGAATCGCACGCCGGTCAACCGGCTCACAATCTCCAGGGGATTGTCGATGGGGCGGATATTCTCCTTCCATTCACGGGAAGAGTACGTGTCCCATCGATTGGCGATGGCGCGGCCGGCATTGTTGGCCGTGTTGGGGAGCGCGATGCGATAAGAGGCGTGCGGTTCGATGCCAACTCCCAGGCGCAGGGAGACATAGGCGCGACCGATAAAATAGCCAGCATACCCATTTGGCGATAGAGCCTGTCCGCCGACGGCAATGGTGTTGCCGCTGGAGTGAAACGCAGAGCCCCAGACCGCACTTCCACTGCTTCCGTTGGCTGAACCGCGAACGCCGGTGCCGAAGCTCCCACTCGCCGATCCAACGACGCCATATCCCTCACTTGCAGACGTTGATCCAAAGACTCCGGTGGGCGAGCCGGTGGCCGACGTCGCCTGACCCCACACGCCGTAGCCTTCGTCGGAATCGCTGATTCCCCAAACACCCTTTGTCAAGAAGCCATCGGTGCTCGTGGCGCGGCCAAAGACACCGGCGCCTTCGCCATCGGAGGCTGTCTCGCCATAAACGCCGAAGCGGAAGTTTGAGACACTGGTATTGATGGCGCGCACCGTCTCGACTTCGGAGCTTGTCACGTGGAGCTTGCTCAATGGCGCCGTCGTGCCCATGCCGACGCGACTGTTTTCAATGTCCACGACCAGGTCATTGCCATTGGCGGGAAAGAGCACGCGGCTGTTGGCATAGTCCCATCCTTGAAGATTCTGAAAACCGGAGTCCCCGAAAGCGTACAGCCACATCTCCGTGCCATTCGTGCGATGCGAGAATCGGAAGCTGGTGTTGGATGGTCCAATGTCTCCGGGCTTTTGCACGACAATGTTGTCGTTGTTTCCAGCGCCCACGCGGCTGGTGATGGTGCCGCGGACATCAAGACGGGCCTCCGGGTTGGTCGTCCCCAAGCCCACATTGCCGTTGTTCAGCACGCGCAGGCGGCTGGTTTCGCCTGCCGTCTGGATGTCGAATCCATTCTGCGAACCGGTCCCGGCGCCGCCGATCCGGATGCGGGCGACATCGCTGGCCCAATCGAGAGTGACACTTGCCCCGCCATTGTTGGGGTTCTGCACACGGACAGCAGAACCGGCCCCCAATGTCTGAAGACCACCGACGACATCCAGGGAACTTTCTGGCATCTTGGTGCCGATCCCCACTCGTCCAATCTCGTTCACATAGAGCCCGCGTGTCTGAAGAGCGTACGGCACGGCAGTCAGTGGCTGGCGCGGGGAGAGGATTGTGAACGGTTCGGAGTCCGTCGCGTCATGCGGAGTACGCACCGCAATCTCCAGCCATCGTGCCTCGCCATCAAAGGCGTAAGCGCCGAAATCCAGCATTACCGTGAAGAGCCCATCCACGATTTCCACGTCGTTAATCCCGTTCATGACTCCAATTGCCACTCCATTCGACGGAGCATTCCACAGCCTGAACTGGAAGTCGGCCGTGTCATTGATCGGGGCGTCCAGGTGATTGAGGTGTCCTTGGTAGGTAAAGGATGTGGCAAGAGGGGCCGCCAGGTTGATCGATGGCAACAGCGTGAGGGCACATGCGACGATCAGGGCAATTCGCAAGCATGAGACTATCATGTGACTCTCTCCTTGGGCGTTTTTGCAGACTATTTGGATGGTAGGTTCAATCCCCGTCGATCAAGAGATGCTTCTCCAGCCGCTCGAGGCGCGCCTTCAACTCCTCGATCTCCGCATCCTTCTCACGCACCAGTTCGTGCAATCCCTGGATCGCCGCCAAGGCAACCCCATCCGCGTCCACGGTGCCGATGTGCGTCTCGCTTTCGCCAAGGCCGAACGCCGCGCTGAAGTCCTGGGCCATCGGGCCAATGTGCCGCACCGAATCCGCCTCTCCCTTGTAGCGCCAACGGGTGACGGGGAGTTGCACGACTCTTCGCAGGACTTCAACGGGACGGGACTCACAAGAACGGTGTGGATCGGATCCATCAGCGAACGCTCCGCCACGATCGCGTGGGAAACAGCCGTCAGAAGCTGGCGCGGAGCCAAGGTCTGCGACTCCACTTCAATCTCCAGCCACCGGGCTTCGCCGCCGAAGGCCTCCGGCCCAAAGTCCAGTTGAACGGTGAACAAACCGTCCTCCACAACAACATTGTCAATGGCGACCGGAGGCGCCACTTGAACGCCGCCGGACGGTTCATCCCACAGGGAGAAGACGAGGTTTGCCGAGCCGGCGACCGGATTGCCCAATTGGTTGAGTTGTCCCTGATAAGTGAAGGATGTGCCCAGAGACGCGGCGTGGAGGAGTCCACTCATCAACGAGAGGAAGATGATCAAGCAACCAATTGCCGGATTGTGACGCATGCGACTTCTCCTAGTGATGGTACGCTCGCCAAAACAAGGCGCGCAGGATCTTGCAGGCTGGGGTCTCTGAGGAGATGTCAAGTATGCCACACCACGTGATTCCTGCCTGCAACCCGGAATTTCCCACGTCCACCTGCTAGGAATCATGTGAGCTGTGATCTCCTGCGGCCTGGAAGTAGCTTGCGGTTCTCCTCGCGCGGCATCTCGAAGGGATTTCGGCCGTGCCGCATGGCGACTTGAAGTCATCGTTCCTGGCCGTCAGGTGCATCGCCTCCGAAGTCAGGCACCGCGATAAGTGAGCCCGACTACTTCTGAATCTCACAACGTGAGGATGAAGTCGGGTGGTCCGTTGACCGAAGTGGACTCGCTGGCCAGACTGCCCTTGTCGGGAGTACGCGGTGCTGGCCGAAGCGGAATGGATGGCGAGCAGTGCCAGGCACAGCGCTGCCCCCAGCAGCCAGGACGTGGTTTCCTCGCGCATGGTATTCTCCTCTGCGATTAGTGAATTCCAGAGGAAGCCCCGTGATTTCGCGAACCGCGTAATGATCGCCACCGCCTATTGCAAGACGAGAATGCCCCACCGATGGGCGATCCAACCCACATGGTTTGCCCGGCCGGGCTGCAGCGCGCCACCATTCGCACCATTTCACGGCGCGCCAAATAAATCCTTCCGGGTTTGACACCAGCGCGGCGCGTGGTAATCGAGGTCGTTCCTTGTGTGATCCATTTCCCGGACCTTCCCCCGCCGTGACATCCGAAACCCGCCACGACCCTCTCCGCCGCCTGTTTTCCTTCCTCGCCCATCTCGGGTGGCAGGTGGCGCCGCGGGCACAGGCCCGCACCTTGAAGACGCCCGGTGGCGAGTTCGGATGGTACGCTCTTTCGCTCCCCGATGGCGCGACGTTGCTGGCGGTCAGCACCAGTGAGGAACTGCCCTCCACCGCCACGGCGTTTCGCCGCTTCGAGGATTTCGCCCCCGTCCACCGCCGCGTCCGCGCCATCCTGCGCGGCAATGATCTTCAGGGGCGATACGTGCTGCTCCTGTCGGGCTTTCGCGCTCATCTCATCGACCAGGTGGACGATGATCTGCTGCTGGCCATCGAGACGCGCGAGGAATGGGACAACCGTCTGCTTCCGCTGCTCGACTTGCAGTCGGTCGCCCGCGGTTCGCTCTCCGGTTTCCCCCGCAAGTCATTGCACCAACGCGCCCGCGAGCTGGCCGATTGGACGCATCTGTGGAGCGCCCGCATCGGCAGCCGCATCGACACCTCGCCCGCCGTCATGGCGCGCTTCTTCGATTGGCTGCATGTATCGCGCACGGCATTGCGCCGGCTGCCTGCACTGCGCGCTGGCGGCGAGGCATCCCTCACCACCCGCAGGGATCTGGAAGAGATCTTTCGCCATCTGGCAGAGACGTACAACCTGCTGCAAGGCACCACCCTGAAGGCCCAGCTCGCCATCGCGGAGGAAGCCCACCGCAGCGGCCTGCTGGCCGAGTGCCTCGAAAGCTATGCCTTGCTATCCTCCGCCAAGTTCGACGCGGCGACCATGGCGGAGGCCTTTGCCGATGACGCACTGCGGCTCATGTCCTGGCGATCGTCCGTCGTGGCCGGCCCCACCCTCGACAATCAGGATGATGACGACCCCTTTGGGGCCGCCTTGTCGGGATACGAGGTCAATCTGGACACCGAAGGCACCACGGTCCTGCTCAGGCGCTTTGACGATCTGGTCCATCACGTCACCCAAGGGGCCCTGAACTACGAGCTGTCCCTGCAGCGGGGACAACCCTTCGGCGTGCAGCTCGACCTGCTGGCCGCGCCCATCGTCCAGCCCCGGGTCGAGGACGCCATCCGCCATGTCCTGCGGCATATCCTGCGAGTAACGACCGCCGATCCCCGGCGTGCGGACCTGGCGCGGTTGATCCTCGCCGCCCGCACCGTGGAGGCGACCGCCGAATCCGGCCACCCCCTGCGCCCCCTGCCCGCTCTGGGCGTGGAACTGCGCGGCACTCCGGTCGAGACGAGCAGAACTCCCGCCGCCCAAGCCGGCTTAAACTGAGTCAGAGCGTCCGGCGTACTTGGAGAAAACTCTCCAGACTGACGCAAAACCCGCAAATTGCCCTTTCCTTCGGCCGGGACGATTTGTTGACTGGCCGATTGATCGTGCGCCAGCCACCCTACCCGGCCGGCAGCTTCACCGTAACCAAGGATGAACGCAAACATGCGAATTACCATGAGCTCCATGGCTCGACTCCTGACCCTGTGGACGGCCCTGCTGGTCCTGGCCGCGTGCAACCTGCGCCAGCCAAGCGGCTACAAGGTCGTGCACATACCGGCAAAGGACGACCCCACCGATGTACACGTGTACGAGCTGCCCAACGGCCTGCGCGTTTACATCAGCGTCAACCAGGAGGAGCCCCGCTTCTACAGCGAGATCGCCGTGCGCGTGGGCGGGAAGAATGATCCCCCCGACACCACCGGCCTGGCCCATTACCTCGAGCACCTGATGTTCAAGGGGAGCCAGCAACTGGGCACGGTTGACTACGCCGCGGAGAAGCCGCTCCTCGACCAGATCACTGCCCTTTATGAGGAGCACTTTGTCGAGGCGGATCCCGCGCGCCGCGCCGAGATCTATGATCGCATCAACGCCCTGTCCAGCCAGGCCGCGCAATACGCCGTGCCCAACGAGTTCGACCAGCTCTACAGCGCCCTTGGCGGATCGAGCATGAACGCCCACACGTGGCGCGAGGAGACGGTCTACAAGGTCGAACTGCCCAACAACCGGCTCGAGCAATGGGCCATGATGGAATCGGATCGCTTTGCCAATCCGGTCTTCCGCATCTTCCACACGGAGCTCGAAACCGTCTACGAGGAGAAGAACCGCTCGCTCGACGACAAGAACGACATCATCTTCGAGGCCGTCAACGAGGCGCTCTATCAGAAGCATCCGTACCGCCAAACGGTCCTCGGCGATACGGACCACCTGAAGCGCCCGTCCATCAAGCGCATCTACGATTATTACAACACGTGGTACGTCCCCAACAACATGGCCATCATCATCAGTGGCGATGTTGATCCGGATGAGGCGATCAAGGTCATCGCGGCGCATTTTTCGGCGATGGAGGCCAAGCCCATCCCGGCTGGCCCTGCCCTGAACGAACCGCCCGTCGATTCCGTCCGCCGCGTCACCGTCAATTATCCCGGCGAGGAATATGTCATGCTCGCGTTCCGCACGGCCCCCTACGGTCATGAGGACACGTGGGCCCTGAACCTGGTCGACATGATCATGGACAATCGCAGCGCCGGGCTGATCAACCTGAACCTGAACCAGGCACAACGCGTTCGCGAGGCGGGTTCCTTCCCCCTGCGCGGCAACGACTATGGCGCGCAGTACCTGTGGGGCATTCCCAAGGACGGCCAAACGTTGGAGGAAGTCGAGCAGCTTCTGCTCGATCAACTGGAGACCATCAAGAAGGGCGAATTCGAGGATTGGCTGCTGGAAGCCATCGTCAATGACTTCCGCAAGAACCAGGAGCAGAGCTTCGAATCCAACCAAGGTCGCGTTTCCGCCATTCGCGACGCCTTCATCAACCGCCGCAGCTGGCTGGAAGCCCGTCACGATCTCGACCGCTATGCCGAAGTGACCCGCGAGGACATCATCCGCGTGGCCAACAAGTACTTTGCCGATGGCTATGTGGCCGGCTATCGCAAGGACGGCCCCTCCGGCCAGGAGAAGATTGAGAAGCCGCGCATCGATCCGTTGGAGATGGATCCATCGCGCCGCTCGGAATTCGCTGCGAAGGTGCTCGCCGTCGAGACAGAGCCCATCGAGCCGCGCTTCCTGGATCCGGAAAAGGAAATCCACATCGACCGCAGCAAGGACGGCCGCACGGTTTATCATTCCGCGAATCCCGTCAATCACCTCTATCAACTGCAGCTTGTCGTGGAGAAGGGCACCGACCACGACAACCGCCTCGCACTGGCAACGCGCCTGATGGACAAGGCCGGCACTGCCCGCCTGGCACCGGATGAGCTCAGCAAGGAGTGGTATCGACTCGGCACCGACTTCGGCATCGGTGCCACCGGCAGCCAGACGATCGTCACCATCGCCGGCCTGGACGACACATTCGAGGAATCGCTCGCCCTGCTGCGCGAGCTCCTCGCGCAGCCAAGCGTCACCGAGCAGGCCCTTGCCGATCTTGTGGATGTCATCCTCAACGAACGCGAGACCGAGAAGAAGAATCCACCCGCCATCAGCACCGCGCTGGTGTATTACAACCGCTATGGCGATGAAGCGCCCAACCTGGAGGCGCTGACCGCCGGGCAGTTGCGCGCGATGACCGCGCAAGAGCTGATTGGAATCGTGCGCGAAATCCCCCGCACCGAGCACGTCATCACTTATGTCGGACCGCGGTCTGCGCAGGAGCTGGCGAGCACGCTCGAGAAGACCTTCCCCGTTGCTCCGGACGGCTTGGCCAAGACGCCGGATTACCGGTTCCGCCCCACGCGCAAGGTGAACGAAACCGAGATCCTCTTCGTCGACCAGAAGACCGCCCAATCGCAGATTCGCATCGAATCCGCCGGCCCGCTCGTCGATCCGGATCGCCGGCTTGGCGTTGAACTGTTCAACGAATACTTCAGCGGCAGCATGTCTGCAGTCGTCTTCCAGGAAATTCGTGAAGCCCGCGCGCTGGCCTACTCCGCGGGCGCGATCTATCGCACCGGGTCGCGCCTGGGCGAGGAGGACCTGATGATCGGCGTCGTCGGCACCCAGGTCGACAAGACCGTCGAGGCGCTGGAGGCGATGTTGGATCTGATGGACAACCCGCCGGAGGAACAGCCGCGCTTCGAGCTGACGCTGGCCGCTTTGGACAACCAGATCCGCACCAACCCCGTCGGATTCCGCGGGCGCATCAGCACCGTGCGCGCATGGGATCGCCTCGGCCTGAAGGGCGATCCGCGTGAAAGCATCTTCCAGTCATTGGCCAATGCCACCATCGCCGACATGACCGGATTCCACCGCGAGACGATTCGCAACCAGCCCAAGCTCATCTCCATCGTCGGCGATTCGGACCGCATCGACATGGAGGCCCTGAAGAAGTTCGGCCGCGTGCGCATCGTCAACGTGGACGACATCTTCCCGAGGTAACTCATCACCCACACCCCCAAACAAGAACGCCCCCGCTTCACGGCGGGGGCGTTTCCTGTTTGTGATTTACCACGGTGACAAGGAAGGGGAAGGATGAAGAGATCCTGATGCTGATTCGCGCATCTCAATCCGTGTTCATCTTTTTCATCTGTTGACTGCTTTTTCTCCGTGCTCTCCGTGCCTCCTTGGCCAAACCATCTTATCCTAGGCCACACCGCGCGAAGATGGCGTCGACTTCGCCGAGGTACGACTCCGGATCAAACCATCCGAGCAGCCGCTCGCGGTCGAACTTCCCGGCTACTGCCTGCTCCTCCAGCAACTCGTCCACGAAGAGCCGCTCGCCATGCCACGTGCGCATCGCCGCGGCCTGCACGGCGGCGTAGGCATCCTCGCGCGTCAGCCCCTCGTCCACCAGACGGAGCAGCATCTTCTGCGAATAGATCAACCCGCGCGTCACGTTCAGGTTCTGGCGCATGCGGTCCGCATTGACGGTCAAGCCGCCGAGGATGTTGTTCAGCTTGCTCAACATGTAATGCGCCAGGATGCACGCATCGGCCAGGATCACGCGCTCGCCGCTGCTGTGCGAGATGTCGCGTTCGGACCACAGCGCCACGTTCTCCAGCGCCGTCACCACGTGACCGCGCAGCACCCGCGCGAGGCCCGTCAACTGTTCGCACTGCACGGGGTTGCGCTTGTGCGGCATCGCCGAGCTTCCCTTCTGCCCCTTGGCAAACGGCTCCTCCAGCTCGCGAATCTCCGGGCGCTGCAGCGTGCGAATCTCCGTGGCGACTTTTTCTATGCTCGCGCCGATCAACGCCAGGCACGACACAAACGCCGCGTGGCGATCGCGCTGGAGCACTTGTGTCGAGACGGGAGCCGGTGCCAGGCCCAGCGCCGCGCAGACGCTTTCCTCCATCGCCAACCCCGTGTGCGCCGCCGTGCCGACCGCGCCACTGATCTTGCCCACGCCGATGTCGCGCCGCGCCGCCGCCAGACGCTCGCGGTGACGGCCAAACTCCTCGCGCCAGATCAGCACCTTCAGCCCGAACGTCGTCGGCTCCGCGTGCATGCCGTGCGTGCGGCCCATCATCATCGTGCGCTTGTGCCGCGCGGCCAGATCCGTCAACGTCGCGTGGATAGCCTCCACGCAACCGGCGATCAAGTCCGCGGCCTTCACCAACCGAAGCGCCAGCGCCGTGTCCACCACGTCGCTGCTCGTCAGCCCCAGGTGCACATAGCGCGACGACGGACCGATGCGCTCGGCGAGCTGCGTCGTGAACGCAATCACGTCATGACGCACCGTCGCCTCGATCTCCTCGATGCGCGCCACGTCGATGGTGGCCTTCTCGCGGATGGCCTTCAAGTCCTCGGCGGGGATCTTCCCCTTCGACGCCCAATAGTCGCACGCGGCCAGCTCCACATCCAGCCAACTCTGGAACTTGGCCTCCTCGGTCCACAAATCCTTCATGGGCGACAGGGAATAACGGTCAATCATGGGTACATGCCTTTGCACAGGGAATCGGGGGCCCGGTTTAGGGACACCCCACCCCGGGGGGACAAGCCCGACTCTGCACCAAAACGCCCCACGGGCGCACCAAGCCCCCGGAAAAAACGTGTGACCCCGCAGCAGATCCTCCGCCAATCTTCTCCCGGAGGCTATCCCCATCGTGAACGACCTGCTACAGTTCTACGGCTACGCCACCTACATGTATTGGCCCGCGGCGCTGGTTGGCAAAATCGCGCTGCTCAGCGCCCTGATCGCCGTCGTCACCGGCAACCAGAACCCCGGCCAGAAGCTGCTGACCGGCGTGCTGGCCGCGCACCTCATCATCAGCGCCTTCATCCTCTACAGCGGCCTCATCACCCTCGGCCTCCCCTTTGGCCCGCGCGCCATCCGCACCCCCGTCGGCGAACCCGTCGACTTCCTCGCCTTGATCATCGGCGCCCTCGTTCTCATCCCGGCGTTTTCGGCGCAGACCGCGTGGCAGACCCGCTCCGAGCACACATGGGCCAATTGGACATTTTGGGCCGCCATGGCCGTGGCCATGCTGCATCCCTTCTTCAACGACTCGTTGGCCGCCGGGTTCTTCAAAGCCCCTATGGCCGTCCTCCCCCACCCGACTCTGCTGGCCGGCTGCGCCCTTGTGTGGATGACCGGCAGCAGCGCGCCGCGCTTGGCCGCCATTCCATTGCTGGCCGGCGCCGCGCTCCTCGGCAGTTCCGACGCCCTGCTGTGGGGCATCGCCTCCTCCTGGCTCCTCATCCTCTTCGCCGCCGCTGCCGCCGTCCCCCTGCTGGCACCCGACTTCACCATCACCCTTCATTCATCGACCTCCAGCGGCTCCACTGACCGCTCCGCCCCCGCCGTCCGCGGACCTCGCGCCCCCAAGAAGTCCAAGCAACCCGACGCGCCAAAGTGGAAACTGAAGTAGGGCGAAGCGCCGCCCGGGCCCGGCCCAAAATTTTCCGCCCCGAAACCCTTGACACACCCGCCCATTCAGGGCACCCCATTCCTCCCGCGAGCGGGACTAGCTCAGTTGGCTAGAGCGCCACCTTGCCAAGGTGGAGGTCGCGGGTTCGAGCCCCGTGTCCCGCTCCAGTAACTCCCACAAAATCAAGCGCCCCCGGCCCGTCGCGAGACGGGCCGGTTTTGTTTCCGCGGCTGCATCGGCAGACCCGGATTGCGCCTTGGCGATCCTGGGCGGGGGGTCTTGACAAGTCGCGAGTTCACGTTGGGGGCCGACCGGTGAGCTGGGATGACAAGGAAGTCGGTGGTGAAGCCGATGGCGCGCTCTTCGAACGATATATCCTCTCGGGTCACGATCATGGAGTCATCCACACGGCCAAGGTGCTGCTGTGGAAGGTGGTGCGCTCTCACCGAGTTGTGAAACCGCGCGTCGTCCAGGTCGCGCGGAACGAGGCCAGGTTTGTTGCAAATCGCAGTCGCTAGTCCGACTTGCTCGCACAGGTTTGCGAGCAGTCCCACAGCCATGCTCGGACCATGCAGATTACAGCAGGCTGCTCAATGAGCGGATGGCCAGCGAAGGCAGTTGAGCCTTGACGGACGAACTGGGTGCCGTAGCTTCCGCAAATTCCAGAGTCGGAGGTTGCTGCCATGAAGATGGAGCTTTTGCGGTCACGGGGGATGTTGGCGCTCATCGCAATCCTGTTGGCGGTGAACGCCGTTGTGATGATCGCACGGCCGGGTGTCGCGCAGCCTGATCACATGATCCCGCGCGTGACGGCTGGGGGCATCATCGCGTTGGACGGGCCGATGATCGCCACGACAAATGAGCAGGGTGACGCGTTGTACATATGGCGGCCGGGGCGGATGGTGAACGGCGAGTACGAGTCCGTGAGCGTGCGCCGCTATACGGCGTATTGATTTCCAATCGCGTGATTCGCAAACCCGGCGCGGGATTGATTCGCTGGGTTTGCGAATGATCGCCGCGCCGGTCGTTTCACGCTATTGGAGCTCGGTTGCCTGCGCCGATCAAGGCGCGGACATGGCAGGCAAAAGGCGGGGCGCGTCGCTTGGCAAGGTTGCGACCGTGGTCTCGTCTGCCACCTGCACCTGCTTGTCGTCGTCGATGTAGACAAGGCGCGTGGTGATGCTGTCGGGGCGGACATCGACGAGCACGCAGCCAATCGTCCGCACCGAGCTTTCGCTCGAATGGTTCTGGCTCGAATAGGTGAACGCCAGCTTCTCGGTGTTCTGGGTCAGCTCGCCGGCCTTCACACCGCGTTCGCCGTCGGATGATGGCGCCACCATGTACACCGTGCCGAGGCCGGGCTCGACGACCTGGTCGTTGCGTAGCGGGAGTGTGCGCTGGTACACGTGGTTGTTGCCGGACAGGGCCATGGTCACGTTGTACTCGTCACAGAACTCCTTCCATCGTTCGTACCAATTCGACCGGCCATTGCGGCCATCGAACCATTGGTAATGCTCCGCGATGAAGATGCGCTTGTAGCGCCCGCGCTGCTCCTCGATGACGCTGGCGGCCCATTCCTTGGCCTCCGCCACGGCCTCGTCGCTGGTGCGCATCTTCTCGTTGTTGAGCGTGATGAACAGCACGTCGCCATAGATGAACCAATAGCACACGCCCTCCTGCCCCGCGTAGCCATTGCGCGGATTGTTGTGAGGCACATCAAAGAACGCGTCGTCGCCGCCATCGCGGCGCTTCATCCAATCGTGGTTCCCGATCACGTCGGCAAACATGTAGTTCTTGGCAAAGGGCTGCTCGAACAGGTTCACCCAGAACGAATAGCTGCCGCCCCAGGCCACGACATCGCCCGTGGAGAACATGAAGTCCACGCTCGGTTCGATCTTCAGGGCTTCGTCGATCACGCGGCTTGCATTCTGCGCGCGATGGGGCAGGGGAGTATACAAATGGCAATCGCTGAACCACAGGAACGTGAACTCGCTGGCGCCCGCGGTCTTGAAGTAGCGCACGTCGCTTTCCTCGTCGCCGCTCACGACCTTGTACATGTACTCCGTGTCCGGCTCCAGCTCCGACAACGTCACGCCGTAATCCAGAAACACCGCCTCCTCGTCCCAATCCTGTCCGTTGGGCAATTTTGACGGTATGCCGTCGAAAACTTCCGAGCGGCGCCACGCGCCCGGCACCGTGACGGCCCGCGCCCACGCGGCATCGGCCCGTTCCGCATACACCACATCACACGTCGTCTGGTCCAGATCCGCATGCCAACCGATGTTGATCTGCGTCGAGCAATCCTCCCCCGGATTGGCCGTCACCACCCGGACCTCGGCCCTCGCCGGTGCCTGGGACAGGCACACCAAGACCAGCCCCAGTAGCGCGGGAGCCAACGCCCAGGCGCCCAGTCGCGATCCTTCCCTCCGACCCCGATCGCAACCCCGCCCAATGGCTTTCGCTACAGAGTTCGTCATCCTTGTGGACTCCTTGTGAGTGCGCTCGCTGCACGAGCCAGTCGCGACGCGAGGCTTCCAGTGCTGATCCTTCGCCCCAATCGACCAGCCCAGCCCGCCGGGGTCAAGCAGGCGAGGGAGAATTGCGGCAGAGCAGCGATCTGGAGAGGTGAACGTGGTGCGGGCCCGTCAGCCGAAGTTTCAACGAAGGCTGGCATCTCTGCCTGCACAGAACGTGGCAGGCGAGGACGCCCGCAGCATGCTCGTACGGCGACGACCGTATTCGTCCGCTCTCTTCCTCCAACCTTGCATTTTCAATATTCAACAGAGGCGGGAAACATTTCCAGGAGATTTTGGTTGATTTGTGCGGGAGATGATGATTTTTGCTCCTTCCAAAAGCGACAAAGGAGCGGCAAATGGCGGATTCTCCCCCCCCCCCGAGGCATGGCCCTGCGGTGGGTGAGCCGCGGGCCCCGGCACGCCAGCATGCGGTGGTGCC
>CAZVAQ010000045.1:18217-23257 GCA_964625145.1 uncultured Candidatus Sumerlaeota bacterium | reverse complement strand
CGCGCAAAGCCGTGGCGGTGATCAGAGGGGATTAAGGTTTACGGAAATGTCCTGGCGTGAGCAGGCCGACCCCAAATGCAGGGATTCCCGACAACAAAGGGTCACATCATCCCAAAACGGCACCGCAGCAGCGTCGACACGGCCTCGATGAAATCGCGCCAGCCGATCTTCTTCCCTTCCTCGAAAGTCCGCGCGAAAAATGTCACCGGCACTTCGTGGATGCGATGGCCCTTAAGCAGAAGCTTTGCCGTCACTTCCGGGCAAAACTCAAAACGCTCGCACCGCAGTGGAATCGCGCGGATCACCTCCGTGCGAAACGCCTTGTACGCCGTCGCCTCGTCCGTGATCACCTGCCAGAACAGCAAGGCCACCAGCACCACCAACAATTTGTTCGCGACGTAGTTCGGCAACCGCATCCCCGTCGGCGTGCGCCCCAGGAACCGCGAGCCATAGGTCACCTCGCAGCGGCCATCAATGATCGGCGCGATGATCGACGGAATCTCCGACGGATCATATTCCAAGTCCGCGTCCTGGATCAGCACGATGTCCCCGGTGACCGCCTCCAGCCCCGTGCGAATCGCGCGCCCCTTGCCGCGATTGCGCTTGTGCGTCAGCACCTTCACACCCGGTTTCCCGGCCTCGTACTTCGCGAGATACTCGCGTGTGCCGTCCGTCGAGCAATCATCCACCAGGATCAGCTCCAACTCCAACGGCAATTCCACGGCGCGCAACTTCTCCAGCACGCGCGGCAGCAACTCGCGCTCGTTGTAGATCGGGATGATGACGGACAGGGACTTCATAGGGATAAGGCTCAAGGATGAAGGATGAAGGATGAAGGGGGATCGTCCGTCCCACGATTCAGCAGAGCACTTTCGGCCCTGCGGTGGAAAGCGAAACTCGCCTGGAGAGCCACGCAGGGCAGGCATCCTCGCCTGCCAAGTCCGACCCATCACCCGTGAATATCACGCCGATCCGCCACTGCACGACTCGCGGACGAGGGAGTCCGCGCTCCACGATGGATGGGGAAAGGGCTGAGAGTTGGCGGGCGGGACTTGGCAGACGAGACGTCTGCCCTACTTTCGCGACTTCCCTTGGAGGAGCGGATCTCTCTTCGCTCTTCCCTTCCCACTTCATCCTTCAGCCTTCATCCTTGCCTAGATCGTCCGCGCGTACTCCTCCATCCCCAGCTTCCACACGCGCACGCCGCAGTACCGGGGCCCCTCGGGACAGATGGGTTTGGCTCCCGCGCGGTTACGGGCGCCGCAGGGAGGAAGCAGGAACTGGCCAAGGAGCGGATGCACTTCGCGGATCTGCATGGCCTCATCCAGTGATGCTCGCCAGATTTCTTCCTGCGCGTTGTAGCACAAGCGCATCTCGTGCTTGTGTCGCAGATTGAGCAGGTCGCCGCTTTCCGTGAAGCGCACCGCCACGGCGTTTGGCAGTAGATACCCGCGCCATTGCGGCTCGACGCCGAGCGCGCGCAGTTTCTCGATCCCTTCCCAAGTCTTCGCCATCGTCTCGTTGTACACGCGCAGCGCTTCGGGTTCCATTTCCACAAGGCCCGGCGTGATGACGTCCGGCTCGGCGTCCACATGGGCGGCGAGGATGGGGCGGGTGCCCGGCGTCATGCGGTGACGCTGATCCTGGCTGTCGCCGGCGTGGCTCAGCTTCTTGCGGAACGTGTAGTGCGCGTGATGCATGGCGCGGGCGAGCTTGCTGGTGGTGGTCAGGTTGAGCGACTCGCCCAGCAATCCGTTTTTCGCGGGATCCATGGCGTAGCGGATGGCTTCCTCGTCGCTCAACATGTCGCGGGTCAGGCCGAGCACTTCGCGCACGCTGGATGCGACCAGCTCCTCCGCGTGCGATGTCCACGACACCAGCTTTGCCCAACGCCCGCCGAGGTCAGCGTCGTACTCCGCGCGGAATGCGGCGGCGTTGCGTCCCTCCATGATTTCCGGTGTCGCGCCGATGAGTTCCATCTCCGGAAATGCGCCGCTTTCGAGCGGTTCCTGCAGCGTCGTCTCGTATTCGGGATCCAACTCCAACACGCGACGGATCATCTCCCCCACCACATGGCGCGTTTCCGCGGGCGTGTCCGCCTGCTGCGCCGCGCGCCAATAGCGGAACAACGTCACTCCGGAGACCGTGTGGTAGAGATAGGCCGTCGTGCCGACGGGCAACACATAGCGCGCAATCTCCTGCGACTTGCGCTTGATGGTGCCGCGGTGCTTCTTCTCGAATCGCTCGCTGCGGTTGAATCGCTTGAAGAACTCCGACTCCACGGGGCCCTTCAGGATCTCGACGAGTTGCTGGTAGGCCGCGAATTGCATCTCCGCCGTCTCGCGATAGACGGCGAGCGCGCGCTCCTCCAGTTGCGGCACGGCCAGCGTGTCGGGCTTCACGGCGACATAGCGCTGCGAGACCTGCTCGCTGTTGTAGAAGGGATGCGCATGCAGGAACGACCAGATGAACTGGCGCGAGACGTTCTCCAGCGCGAATTGGAAATGCGCGTGCTGGAATGTCGTGTGGTGCCCGGCCTCGTAGATGGACTTCGCCAGCTCGGCGTACTTATCGGGATCGCCGACGTTTTCGTCCTCAATGATTCCCTTGGAGGAATAGCACGTCTTGGCCGTGGCCACCACATTGCGAAACGGGGTGGTGAACGCCTTTGAGAGACGAACCACGGGAGCATTTGAGACAAACGGCGAAGTCATCGCGAACCCCGTCTGGAAGTTGGGCAGCCCACCATCCCACTCAGATCCATCTCAGGAAAATATTCCGCTTCCCAGCATGCCACTTGGTCCGAGACAAGACTCTCCGAACGCCCGGAGCAACCCCGAACGGAGCATCCTCATGATTCGCCTCGCCGTCGCCCTGCTGTGCGCTCTTTGTCTGACCATCCTCCAGGTGGCCCCAGCCCAGTTCCCCGAGAATCCCGAGCAGATGACCCAACCCACCTCTCACGCCCAAATGGTCGAGTTTCTGGAGGTACTGGCAGCGGAGCACGACCACATCACGCTCTCCGAAATCGGCCGCAGCGTGGAGGGGAAGGCGCTACTGATGGTCCGGATCAATCCGGACGGCGCGCCGGATCCGTGGCGGATCCTGCTGGTGGGCGCCCAGCACGGGGACGAACCGGCGGGAAAGGAGGCGATTCTCTCCCTGATCGGCGATCTGGCCCGCAGCCCCGGGCTGCTCCCGCCGGGGACCGAGTTGATCTCCGTCCCCATGTACAACCCAGACGGCGCCGACCGCGACCAGCGCCGCAACGCCGCCGGGCGCGACCTGAACCGCGACCATGTCCTCATCACGGAGCCCGAGACGCTGGCGCTGCACCGGTTGGCTCAGGCCGAAAAGCCCCACGTCATCGTGGATTGCCACGAGTACGGCCGCGACCCGGGGCGATACACCTCGCACGGATGGATCCGGCGGGCGGACATCATGATGGGAGCGATGAACAACCCGCACTTCAACGAAGAGCTGGTGGCGGCCGCCAATAATTGGGTCGCCGCGGCGGCCGATGCCTTCCAAGGCACAGACATCACCTATCGCGAATACTACGTCGGCGGCCCGCCTCCAGCCTTCGAGCAACGCTTCAGCACCATGACCACCGACGATATCCGCAACGGATTGGGGAGCTATGGCGCGCTGTCCTTCATTATTGAATCGGGCCTTTACTCAAATGTCGAGGACAGCAACGCGGACCTCGGCGCGCGCGTGCGTGCCTATCGCCTGCTGCTGACGTACATCCTGCAGCGAACGGGTGACCGGGAGCGGCTGCGGGCGCTGATCGACCAAGCTCGCACGGAGGAGCTGCCGCCTTTTCTGCCGGTGCATTACTTCTGGGGAAATGCGGGAGTGCGCGTGACGCAGGAACTCGTGCGCGACGCCCGGACCGGGGCGGACATTGCCGTCCCCACGGCCAACTTCCAGCACGACCGCATCGTGAAGCGCGTCGTCGCGCGGCCGGGTGCCTACGCGATCCCCGCGGAGCACGCGGAGGTGTTCCGCCCGCTGTTGGAGAAACACGCGGTCGAGTTTTCGGTCTTGGAGGAAGAAGCCGGGCTGATCGCGGAAGGCGCCCGGAAGAACCCGGAGCATCCGGGGTCGTCCTTCAATGACACGACCGGCAGTGATTGGGCCGTGGAACTGCTCCCGCCGGGGTTGGTCACACTCCCCGCCGGGTCCCTGTTGGTTCCGGCCAAGTACGGCACATCAGGGCGTAAAGCCGCCTTGATCCTCGAACCGACCTTGGTCGAGGGTCTCTTCGAGGCTGAGCCATTTGGCGGCCTCAAAGATTCTGAAGGCCACCTTCCCGTCTACCGGATTCCGTGATCCAACTTCTCCTGCTGCTGGTCCTGCCCACCTTTACGGCCGCGCGGCTGGCGCACCTTCTGTTTGGAGAAGCCGAGCCGTGGCGGCGGCGCTTTGCGGCGATCAGCCTGATTGTCCCGGTTGTTTATTTCCCGATTCTGATTCTATCCACCCCGGCGCTGCTGACCCCCTGGCCGGTGATCATCTTTCATGGAGTGCTGCTTGGTGCGTTGCTGTGCATCAAGGATCCGATCAAGGCGCGCTTTGCCGAGAGCCTTGAGACGCCGCCTCAATCGGCCTCAACATTCACACAGCCCAAGCTCCAGCTCGCAGGTCCCGAGGCGCATGGCAGAGTCTCCCTGCTGGCCGCGTGGCTGGTCTCGATTCCGCTCGTGCTGGTGACGGTCAAGCACGTCGCGAAGCTCTTTGCGCGCGGCTCGCGTTTCTTTTCCGATGACTTCGCCTACCACGGCTTCACCGTTTCGGGCTGGTTTCAGAGTCATGCGCTGCAGCATCCTCTGATCACCTTCGCCCATTACTATCCGTACAATCCACATGTGTTGTCGTTTCATGCGTCTCTGACATCGCCGGATCATCAATGGGTTTGGATCGCCAGCTTGTATTGGATATTGTTGGCGGTGGTTGCCTTTCTGGCGCTGGGACGGATGGTGGGTGGTTCGGCGTTGGTGACCTTCTCCACGGCTGCATGTTTGTTCGCCGTGTCGA
>CAZVAQ010000045.1:0-18207 GCA_964625145.1 uncultured Candidatus Sumerlaeota bacterium | reverse complement strand
GGCGGAGAAACACTCGCCCACGGATCTGGCGGGTGCGGCCGCGTTGCTGGCGGCGTTTGCCCTCGCGGTGCCTCGCAATGGCGCCGGTCGTCGCGAGCTGCTCGCACAGGTGCTCCTGTCGGGAATGCTGTGCGGCTTTGCCGTCGGGTCAAAAGTGACAAACGCCATCCCCGCCGGCATCCTGTTCATCGGCACGTTCTTCATCCACGCAGGTTCGACCGGGGAGAAGCGTTGGTCCCATGCGCTGAAGGGCACGATGCTGTTCAGCCTTGGCGGCTTTTCGACCGCGTTCTATTGGTACCTGCGCAACATCGTGCTTTCCGGCAACCCGGTCTTCCCGTTCCGCATCTGGAAGTTCGACGGACCCGTTAAGCCGGATCGTTTGGAGCCATCCATTCTTTGGACATACATTTCCGAAACGCCCTTTAGCCTGAAGCTGTGGAGCATCATCTTCAAGGGCCTGATGCATTGGCCGGTGCCCTTGGGGTTCATTGCCTACCTTGGCCTCATCGCGGGTGGTGGCTTGCTGCTGTTTCTGGCGCTGCGCTTCGCGCGCGAGCGAAGTCTGAAGCTGCTCGCCGCACCGATGCCGTGGCTGATGCTCGCAGGGCTCGCGATGCTTGCCTTTCACCTCAAGGCCCCCTTCTCCGCCAGCACACTGGGCGGGCACCAGGTGGTTCCCTTTTCCCGCTACCTCATGTTCGTCTTTGCGGTGGGCCTTGCGGGTGGCGCGTGGTTCCTCGCCGGACTGACCCGTTGGCGAGTCTCGCAGGTGATCGTCGCGGTCATCACGATTCCCTTCACTGTTCTCTTCTGGGGTTGGTATCGCGAGACGACGAACGAATTGCCCGTGTTGCTCATGGCAATCGTGTTGGTGGCGGGTCTCCTGTGGCCGCTGATGCCGTGGACGCCGGTCGTGACGGGAAGACGACCACGCCGTCGTTCGTGCATCGTGCTCCTCGCTCCGCCGGCAATCGTCGCGTGGGTGCTGTTGGCGATCCTGATCCGGCCGATCTATGTGCCGGGCCCGCATCCGATGATCGATCCACACCCGCACGTGGTGCGTTTCGAACCCACGCGCGACGCCATCGAGGCCCTTCCCCCGGGCAGCCGCATCGCGCAGCTCTCCTCGCGCTTGTGGGAGCATTGGACATTGTACGGCAAGCGCAGCCAGCATCACCCCGTGCTGCTGCACAGGGACGGCTACGCCCTCATGGACCTGCACGTGGCCTACCAACTGGACCTGACGGGTGGAGGTGGGTATCGCCACCCTCGCTTTGGAGTCACCGAGCCAGTTGAACCGGGGCACCCCGAGTGGCTCGGCATGTACCTGAAGACCGCCCGGCTCGACTACCTGATATTCAGCGGCTTCTCCTTTACGGATGATCCCGTCTGGCCGCCACACCACGAGATCTTCAAGAGTGTCCCCGGCTGGCAGCTTATCTGGACCGACGGGTTCTCGGAGATCTACGCCCCGGAAGGGAAGCATCCCCCCGGCTTCATCCTGAACGCCCCACACAATCTGCTCATGGAGGGAACGCGGCCGAGCGCGGACGATCCACCGGCGGACGCGGAATCGACACCGGGCCTTGACGGCCAACCCTCCCCCGCTCCTGACTCCCTGACCCCTGATTCCTGACTCCCGAATCCTGCCCCTATGTCCGAACCCTACCTCGCCTCCCTCAAGCGCCCATCGCGCAACTGCCTGCTCTGCGGCATAAGTCTCCCGGAGTTGGAGCGCCATCCGACGATCCTGAACCTGGACGAGAAGGAACAGGCCATCCGCCAGGACATCTGCCCCAAGTGCTGGGGCGAGATGGGCAAGCCTGAGTACTTCAGCTATTGGATCACCCGCCGGTTTCAGGAGGGCCCCAGCCCCGAGCAGCGCCGCCTGGCCAAGGCCGAGCGCAACGAGGCCCTATGGGCGCTGTTCAACGCCCTCTACACTCGCGAAGAGACCGAACTCGGCCCCCAGCTTTTCCTACTCGCCCACCTGCTCATGCGGGCCCGCATCCTGCAATACACGGGACAGAACGACGAAGGCCTCCTGACCTTCCTGCATCCCAAGACGCAGGAGACTTACCTTGTCCGCGACATCCCGCTCAACGAGGTCCCCTTCCAGGAGCTGCACGAAGCATTGGAAAGCCAGCTCAACGACTACGCCCCGCCGCCGAAGGAAGCGGCGACCACCGAACCGTCGGACGATTGAGGCGGGCATCAATCCTTCCCCTTGCTCACCCCCCAAACACCCACCACTTTACAACACCATCAGCCGCGTCCGGCCTCCCCCCTTCATCCTTCATCCTTCATCCTTCCCTCCCCATGTCCACCTCTGCCGAAGAAGCCCTCCGCCAACGCATTGAAGCCCGCCGCAAGAATCAGCCGGCGGCTGGCAAGGAGCAGGGGCAGGAATCGCCGGGGATCCTGGTGGAGATGCGGGGATGGGCCGATGCGTTGTTCTTCGCCTTCCTGCTCGCCCTGTTCATCCGCATGTACGTCTTCGAGCTGTTCATGATTCCGACCGGTTCGATGACGCCGGCGCTGATTGGCGACGAGGCCCGCTACGTGTGCGAGTATGATTGGGACGAAGACGGCCAGCTCGACATCGTCGTCGCCGTGCCGCATCACCCGATCCAGGTGCACCTGAAGGATGAGAACGGGCTCTATTCGAAATTGCTGTACCTGACCGGTCACGACGACGCCGTGCGCCAGCGCTTCGAGCGACAGGTGCAACTGAGTCGCGGGCGCCGCGACATGATCATGGTGAACAAATTCAGCTATTGGTTCACGCCGCCGGAGCGCGGCGACATCGTCGTCTTCAAGGTGCCAGACCGGCCAAATCCGTTCGACGCATCGGCGAACCAACCGTTTGACACATCAAAGCCCGTGTACATCAAGCGCGCCGTCGGTCTGCCCGGCGAGACGCTGACCATCCAACCGGTCGAGGCCCCCGCGCGCCACGCAGTTGGCGACCCCGGCCGCATCACTCCCGATGAGTTCGGCGGCATTGAGGAAGTATACACCTCGCGGCCGATGCTGGCCGATGGCAAGCCGATCACCGAATATCCGTTCTCGCGGCTGCATCATTTTCCGCGGCCCTCCACGTCCGGCCCGAAGGAATACCAGGATCCGCAGGTGATCAAAGTCCCTGAGGATTCCGTCGCGATGCTGGGCGACAATCAAACCAGCTCCAGCGACAGCCGCTACTGGGGCCCCGTGCCGCTAAGTCATGTCCGCGGCCGCGCCATTTTCCGCTACTACCCGCTGCGCACCATCGGGTTGCTCAACGACGATACTTGAGAGCGCTGGCCTCCAGGATCTCGAGCGTCCGCTCCGCAGACCTTTCCCAATTGAACAAGCGTGCGCGCTGAAGGCCCGCCTGACGAAGTTCTGACGTCCTGGCAGGTTCGAGAAGAGCTTCCATCGCCCGCTCCATGTCCTCTTCATCCTTCGGGTCGAAGTAGATGGCGGCTTCGCCGGCCACTTCTGGAATCGACGCGATCCGCGCACAGGCCACAGGGGCACCACAAGCCATGGCCTCGAGGACTGGCAGCCCAAAGCCTTCATACAGTGACGGGAAGACAACTCCCGTGGAAGCGCGGTAAAGTGAGACCAGGGTCTGATCGGAGACAAAGCCCAGCGATTGCACATCGTCGCCCGATTCGGCGACGGCTTGGCGGATGGGGCCATCCGCGCATTCCTTCCCCGCCAGCACCAACCGATGGGGAATGCCCAGACGCCTTCGCATTCGCACAAAGGTCCGGATCAGCCGCAGGTGATTCTTCCCCGGATGTTCCATTCGTGCCGCATAGAACAGGAACGGCCCATCAATGCCATGGCTTCGCGAGAGTTCCATGCGGGCCCGTGCCTGGTCACCGGGAGAGAAGAGCGCTGAATCCAACCCCAGCGGGACGACATCGATCCGCGACTCCGGCAGGCGAGCGTGATTGAGTAGATCGCGCCGGGTGCTTTCGCTGATGGCGATGATCCGGTCCAACCCACGCATCATGAAGGGTAGGACGCGCAGGGCGTACGTATCGCGCAGGTAGCCATACTTGTTCGGCACGTGAAGCGCCGCGAGATCGTGCACGACACCCACCACGGGTGGCCCACTGGCGAACTTCACCAATGGCGGAAAAGGGATGCGGCGGCTGGCGGCAAGCAGCAGCACGGCATCGTACCGCCGCTTGCCCAGGAAGGCGGGCAGTACCGTCTGGTGCCAGAGGATACTCCGCACGTCGCCATACACGCAGGCAGGCGACCGCCATGCGCGCCAATGGCGGTGTCTCGGCACCAGCGATCGTTCCGCCTTGCCGCGCACCATCGCCTCGAACTTCCAATCCTTTGGCGCCACCTCCGCCATCGCATGCAGAAGGCAGTGGGCATAGCGGCCCAGCCCGCCCTGCAGGTCGTCCGAGCCGAATGTCATGATCCCGACGAACATTCGCTGCCCTCAAAAAGAAACGGGCGGCGAAGCCGTCATCCGACCCCGCCGCCCATACATCCTTCAGCTTTCAGCCGAGCAGGTGCATCACTTCTTCTTCAGCCATGGCATCATGGCGCGCAGTTCCTTGCCGATCTTCTCCGTGCCATGCTCGGCGTTGAGCTTGCGCGTGGCATTGAACATCGGGCGGCCGGCGTAGTTCTCCAGCATCCAGTCGCGGGCGAACTCGCCCTTCTGGATCTCGGAGAGGATCTTCTTCAGTTCCTTGCGCGTCTCATCGTTCACGAGGCGCGGGCCGCGGGTGTAGTCACCATACTCGGCCGTGTCGCTGATGGAGTAGCGCATCTGCGAGAGGCCGCCCGAATAGATCAGGTCGGTGATGAGCTTGGTCTCGTGGAGACACTCGAAGTAGGCCATCTCGGGGGCGTAGCCCGCCTCGATGAGCGTGTCGAACGCGGCCTTGATCATCTCGGCGGTCGCACCGCACAGGATGGTCTGCTCGCCGAACAGGTCGGTCTCGGTCTCTTCCCTGAAGGTAGTCTCGATGATGCCCGCGCGGCCGCCGCCAACGCCACAGGCGTGGGCCATGGCCAGGTCACGAGCCTTGCCGGAGGCATCCTGGTGCACGGCGATGAGACAGGGGACGCCGCCGCCTTCAACGAAGACGGAGCGCACGAGGTGGCCGGGGCCCTTGGGCGCGACCATGTAGACGTCGATGTCCTTCGGCGGGGAGATCAGGCCGAAGTGAACATTGAAGCCGTGGCTGAAGACCAGCGCCTTGCCGGCCTTCAGGTGCGGGAGGAGCTCCTTGGCGTACAACGCACCCATCTTGTCGTCCGGCACGAGGACCTGGATGACGTCGGCCTTCTCGGCCGCCTCTGCGGCGGAGAACACATCAAAGCCGTGTTCCTTTGCCAGGTCGTAGTTGGGGCCGCCGGGACGCTGCCCAATGATGACCTTCAGGCCCTGGTCGCGCATGTTCTGCGCCTGGGCGTGCCCTTGGCTGCCATAGCCAATCACGGCGATGGTCTTGCCCTTCAGGACTTCGGGCTTGGAATCCTTGTCATAGTACAGCGTCAGCTTGCTCATGGGCTTCTGATGGTTCCCTCCGGGATTGGGTGGTCAAACTGCGGGATTCAAACGAGTCTTGGGTTCAGGCACCGATCTTCACGGTCTTCGTACGCGCGTGGACGTTCTCCAGGCCTTCCTTCTTCTCGCGGTGGGTGAAGTAGATGTTCACCAGCGCCGACGAGACGAAGATCGACGAATACGTGCCAAAGATGAGGCCAAACATCAGGATCAGGGCGAAGTCGTTCAGCCCCGCGCCGCCGAAGAACAGCATGCAAAGGACCGCCAGCGCCGTCGTGGCAGAGGTGAACAACGTACGGGTCAGCGTCTGGTTCACCGACGTGTTCACGATGTCGTTCATGCTTCGGCCATGCATCTCCTCGCGATTCTCGCGGATGCGGTCAAAGATGACGATGGTGTTGTTTACCGAGTAACCGAGCGTGATCAGCAGCGCCGATGCGATGTCGAGCGTCATGCTGCGCCCCATGAACAGGAAGAGTCCGAGCGACAAGATGAGGTCGTGCATGAGAGCCACAACCGCCGCGGCGCCGAAGGCCCACTCGAACCGCAAGGCGATGTACGCCAAAATGATGAGCGACGCGACGAACAGCGTCCAGAAGGCGGTGACCTGGAACTCCTTGCCGACTGCGGGATCGATGCTCTGGCTTGATTCGATGGTGACCCTGTCGCCAAATGATTCCTTCAGCAATCCGGCAACGAGGTCCTGCGTCTCCGCGGCGGACATGTCCGAGCCATGGCTGGCCGCGGTGATCTGGAACAGCGAGGTGTCGCTGACGATCTGCACGACGCGTGCATCGCTGACTTCCTCATTCCCCGCAAGGGCGCTTGCCAGATCCGCGCGGGTGATCGATTCATCGCTGACGCGGACCGTCTTGAGCACGCCGCCCGTGAAGTCGATGCCCGGATTCACGCCGTTGAAGCCCATGAAGACGATCGCCACGATCATCAGTGCGGCCGAGATGCCGACCGTGACGCGCTTGGGCTTCACGAAGTCGATGTTCGAGTGAGTGAACGGCCGGAAGTTGCCAAGGCTGATGTTCTTGTACTTTGTCACCCATGTCTCGACGAGCGCGCGGGTCACCGTGAGGCCCGTGTAGATGTTCGCGATCAGACCGATCGCCAAGGCCACCCAGAAGCCGCGGACCGATCCGTCGACCACTTCGAACAGAACCAACACAAGGGCGGGGAGCAGCGATGTGATGTTCGAGTCGACGATGACCGAGAACGCCTTGTCGAAGGCGGTGGAAATGGCGGCCTTGATCGGCTTGCCGAGGGCGAGTTCCTCTCGCAATCGTTCATAGATCAGCACGTTGGCGTCCACGGCCATGCCCATGGTGAGCAGGATACCGCCGATGCCCGAGAGCGTCAGCGTCGCATCCATCATGGACAGGATTGCCATGATGAGCAACACGTTGAGCATCATGGCCAGGATCGCCATGACACCCGCTGTTCGATACACAAAGATCATGAAAATGGTGAGCAGGATACCCGCCAGCATCAGCGCATAGCCGGACGCCTTGACCGAATCCTCGCCCAGACTGGCTCCGATGGTGTTCTGCTCGACGATTTCCAGCGGCGCGGGGAGTGCGCCGGCCTTGAGCACCAGGGACAGGTCGCGCGCTTCTTCCTGCGTGAAGCTGCCCGAGATTTGCGCGCGGCCGTACAAAATCGGTTCGTTGATGACGGGGGCGCTGAACACAATCCCGTCGAGCATGATGGCGAATCGCCCGCCCACGTTGTCAGTGGTGATCTCCGCGAAACGCTCGGTTCCGATCAGGTCAAACTCAAGGCTGACCATGTGGGGGCTTTCGGCCTCGAAGTTGCCCGGGTCGACGATTTGGACGGCGCGGCGCAGGTTCTCGCCTGTCACATCGGGAGCATCGCGCAGGATGTAGACAAGGTTGCGGGCCTCCTGCACCTGTCCGGCCGCGCTGGTGCGGCGCTCGGTGCCCAAGAACAAGCGGTACCCCGCGGGGACGCCCGGTACGTTGTCAACAATCCGGCTGCGTTCCTCGCCGGTGACTTCATCGACCCACTTCTCCAGGAACTCGTCCTTGATGACGCCCGTGCCGTAGACTTCGGTGCCAGGCTTGATGAACTGGCGCACGAGGGAATCGTGATCCGGGTGGAGCATGCGGAATTCGAGGTTCGCGGCGCGGCGCAGGTTATCAGCTATGCGGCCCGTGTCGGTCTCGCCGGGGATCTGCACGCGAATGCGGTTTGGGGGCTGCAGGGCCACGTTCGGCTGCGTCAGTCCGAACTCATCAACGCGGCGGCGGACCGTGCGCAGTGCAGCCTCGACGGCGGCCTGACGATCCTCCAGGGCGCGCTCCTCTCTCGGCCTCAGGGTCAGGATGCCGGTGGCGAGATTGTTGAGGTCGTCGGGAGTCAGCGTCTCGCGAAACTCGGTATCGCTGAGAATGTCCGCGGCGATGCGCGAATCCTCCGTCGGATTGTCGAGCTGGACGGTGATGACGTTGGTGTCTTCGTTGTAGGCGATCTGTGCGGAGATGTCCTCGCGGGAGAACTCGCGGCGCAGGCTCTCCTGGGCGCGCTGCATGGCGCGGCGGGTCAGGGCGCTGGTGTTGACCTCCAGCAGCATGTCGGCGCCGCCCTGCAGGTCCAAGCCCAGCTTGATCATGCTGCGGCCCTTGAGCATCTCCAGCTTGCGCTGCTCCTGCTCCGGGGTCGGGGGCGTGGACATCGTCCCGAGCAAGGCGAAGTACTGCGCCGTCGGCCAAGTCAGGAACAGCGACAGGACTGTCACGACGATGACGAAGATAAGGCGCCCACTAAAGATGTTGTTCATGGATGGACCAGGTAGCTTGGAATTGCGCGGTCACACTTGTCTTGGGGCCCGCGTCGCCCCGGAAAGTTTCGAGTGCCGAGAATGAGCGACTCAGCTCTTCTTCGTCTCTGTTTCTTTTTCCTTCTCCTTCGCGGCCTTGGCACTCTCCACGACGGAAATGGAGGTGCGATTGAAGGTCAGCCGCACATTCTTGGCGACTTCCACCTCCACGGTATCCTTCCCGGAGACGTTGGCCAGCACGCCATGAATCCCGCCAGCGGTCACGACCTTGTCGCCCTTGGCGAGCTGGTTGATCGCTTCCTCGCGCTTGCGCTGCTCCTGCCTTTGCGGGCGCAGGATCAAGAAATAGAAGGCGAAGAAGACGATGCCGATGAAGGCCAAGGTCTCGGGGCCAAAGAAGCTCCCGCTTCCCGCGTCACCCGCCGCGCCCAATATGGTCAGCACACCCGGCATGGACGACGAAAGCTCAATAGGCACAATGGTATCCCATCTTTGACTGGTGAGGGCACATGACAACCCCCGACAGGGCGGAGAATGCCGCCCGGCCCCTCGCGGGGGTGGGATCGTCGAAATCACCGGCTCCGAGTGTCAACGGAAAGCACCCACCAGACACAAAATGCCTGGACCGGGGGGTGGCTTTTTCCCTTGATCTGCTCCCCCCCAGTCCTCCCAATGGGCGCCCTTTGCCGGCCGGACCCCCGGACCGGCGGGGTTCAGGTACGATCCACCGGCCAAGCAAGCCGGTCCCGGTTGGCTCTCACGATGGGCACCCGGCCCTTACATTTTCAGGAGTCCCCTCCCATGCATCCCCTCGTCCAAGAAGTCCAGAAGGAGCAGCTCCGCGCCGACCGCCCGGACTTCCGCCCCGGCGACACCGTCCGTGTCGCGGTTCGCATCATCGAAGGCAACAAGGAGCGCATCCAGAACTTCGAGGGCGTCGTCATCGCCCGCCGCGGTTCGGGGATCTCGGAGACGTTCACCGTGCGCCGCGTTTCCTTCAACGTCGGCATCGAGCGTGTCTTCCCCCTGCACAGCCCGCGCATCGAGGAGATCAAGGTCCTGCGCCGTGGCAAGGTCCGCCGCGCCAAGCTGTACTATCTGCGCGAGCTGCGCGGCAAGAAGGCCCGCCTGGCCGAGAAGCGCGTGGACATCGAAGCGATCAACCGCGCCGCCGTCGAGGCTGGACAGGCCGCCGCTGCCGAAGCCAACGCCGCCCAGGCAGCAGCAGCCGAAGCCAATGCGCCCGAGGCGAACTCCTAGGCCGTCGCTTCGCTTGGCCAGTTGCAACTTTGCCCGCCCGGAACCCCGCAAAGGTTCCGGGCGTTTTTCATGCCGATGCGCACACTGTTCCTCTTTCCCCCCCTGTCGGCGCG
This sequence comes from uncultured Candidatus Sumerlaeota bacterium, assembly GCA_964625145.1. Taxonomy (GTDB): domain Bacteria; phylum Sumerlaeota; class Sumerlaeia; order SLMS01; family JAHLLQ01; genus CAYTRP01. The sequence continues at coordinate 8,492 of CAZVAQ010000045.1, read as the reverse complement.
CTGTGATCATTGCGCGCATTCAATTCCAATACTCTGGAGAGGTTTCCCGCCATGCGCGCTGACATCCGCCCCTTTGATCTCAAGCTTCGTCATCCGTTCGGGATTTCGCGCGGTACTTCGACGGTCTCGCACGTCTTCTTTGTGGAGTTGGAGGGAGGTGGCATTGGTGAAGGCGCGCCGGTCCGCTACCACAACGAGACCGTGGAGATGGCCATGCCCCTGGTCGCGAAGATGGTCGAGGGCGTGACCGAATCGAACCTGTTCGACCTGGACCTGCACGCCCGCCGCGCGCGGGAGATCGCGCCGAACTGCTCCAGCGCGCGCTGCGCGTTCGACATCGCCCTGCATGATCGCATTGGCAAGGAGCTCGGCATTCCGGTCTATCGCCTGCTCGGCTATCCGCAACCGCGCGGGCTGGCTTCGTCCTTCACCATCGGCATCGACACCGATGAGAAGATGGTCGCGAAGACGCACGAAGCTGCCAAGTACCGGAACCTGAAGATCAAGCTCGGCCGCGATGCGGACACGGACATCAAGACGTTGAAGCTGATTCGCGAAGCCGCCCCCAACAAGGTCATCCGAGTGGACGCAAACGCGGGTTGGACGTACGACGACGCCGTGAAGTGCATCAAGGTGGCCGCTGACCTGGGGATCGAGTTCATCGAGGCGCCGCTGGCCATCGGCAACTACGAGGAACTGGGCAAGCTGCACAAGAACTCGCCGTTGCCCATCATCGCCGACGAGGATTGCCAGGATGCGCGCTCACTGCCCGCGCTGCTTGGCAAGGTCGATGGCATCAACATCAAGCTGATGAAGTGCGGCGGCTTGTGGGAAGCGCGCCAGATGATCGGCTTCGCGCGCGCCGTGGGTTGGCAGATCATGTTTGGCTGCATGATCGAAAGCGGCATCGCCATCTCCGCGGCAACACACATCGGCAACGCGGGCGTGTGTTGGGATCTCGACACCGAGGCGCTGACCTCCAACAATCCGGTCACCCCGCAAATCCTGAGCGACGATGGCCTGCTGAGCGTCTCCGATGCCCCAGGCCTTGGCGTGGTGTTGAACGACAAGAACACCGCCTGATCGCAAGATGGCCGGCTGACAAGCCAAGCAATGCAAACACACTGCCCATCAACGGCGAGGGCTCACCCCTCTTCGTTGATGGGCAAAGTTATGGCCACGCTGGTGCCACCTTCCGCCGAGGGCCAGATGGCGATGCTGCCGGCGTGGGCTTCGATGATGCGCCGCGTGATCGCCAAGCCCAGGCCGGTGCCTTCCGCGCGCCGCGTGAAGAAGGGTTCGAAGGCGCGCTCGGCGTCCTCCGGGCTGATGCCGGGACCATTGTCGTGGACGAGGATTTCCACCGGCGCGCGCTGGCCCGGCAATTGACGCAGGCGCACGCGCACCTGTCCGTTGGGCACATTGTTGTCGATGAGGATTTGGCGCGCGTTGAGGACGACATTTAGCAGGGCCTGCTTGATCTGCGCGCGATCGACGCGGATGCTCGGCACATCGCCTCGCTTTGCGAACGTGCCGGACACACGGGTGTCGTCGGGATCGTGGAAGACGAATGCGACGACTTCGCGGCAGAGATCCTCCAAGTCGACGTCCTCGAAGGAACGCACTTCCGGATTTGCAAAGTCGAGCATGCGGCGCACGATGGCTTCGCAGCGCTCGGCCTCCGCCTGGATTGTTAAATAGTCATCCAGATGTGGATCATCAGGCTTCGCGGCGCGCTTCAGGTATTCCGCGTAGGTCTTGATGATGCCGATGGGATTGTTGATCTCGTGGGCAACACCGGCGGCCAGCTCGCCCAGCGAGGCAAGGCCCTCCGAGCGCACCAGGCGCTCGCGCGTGCGCAGGTTCTCCTCCTGCTGCGCGCCGATCACGTTCACGATGAAGCTGGCCAGGAGCATCACCGCCCAGATCATCACCAACCGCACGATCACCGGGGTGCTGGCCAGTTCGGCGCTGCCGGCGCCATGCCACATCAGCGTGACGATGAACATGGCGCTGAGAAGCACGGCCATGACCGTATTCTCGAGCGTGGAACGAAACAGCGCGAACCCGCGCAGGATCAACAGGACGTACAGGATCGTGAAGTCGCTGCCGGGGCCGACAAGGGCGAACGCAATGGGCGGTTCGGCCAGGTCGAGCCAGATCACCGCCGTGACAAAGAACAAGTCCACCATGTAGGAGACATAGGCTACCGCGCGGATCTCGGCGGCGCGAAAACGCTCGAAAACAAACAGGATCCATTCGGTGAACAGGAGCACCGCATACAGGAAGAAAAGCGAGAAGGCAGATGGCGAGGGGAGTTGCCAGCCGCGACCCCAAAGCCAATAGACCACGACGAGCAGGAGGAAGCCCAGCTTCATGGGTAGGATGGCGCGGATTTCCGTGCGCGCCATCCAGCGCAGCGATTCACCATCGACCAGTCGCGCAGGCTGCCGGGGAACATTGGTGCTGCTGGTGGTGGGCGCGCGATCGTCCAAGACAATCCTTCCGCGGGTGCTGCGTGATCATTCCTGCACTGCATGATCCACAAAGGCGGCGCCGACAGCGTCACCCCAGACATTGACTACAGTGCGGAAGCGGTCAAGGAACCAATCGACGGCAAAGACCAGTCCGATGCCTTCCACGGGGAGTCCAACCGCATTGAGAACGATCACCATCATGACGGTGCCAGCCTGGGGCACGCCCGCGGTGCCGATGGATGCCAGCAGGGCTGTCAGGACGATCAGAAGCAATTGAATGATTGTCAACTCCACGCCGTAGGCCTGGGCGATGAACAGGACGCCGACGGCCTGATAGAGCGCCGTGCCGTCCATGTTTACCGTGGCGCCCAGCGGCAGGACAAACCCCGCCGCGCGCTCCTTGATGCCCGCGGCCTTGGTCGCGCATTCCATCGTCAGGGGGAGCGTTGCCGAGGAACTGGCCGTGGACCATGCCGTCAGCAATGCGGGAGCCATGGCGAACAGAAACTGGAGGGGATTCCTGCGGCCAAGAAACCAACAGATCAGGAACATGGTGATGAAGGCGTGGATCACGAGGCCGACCAGAACCGTGACTATCAACCACGCCAATGAACCGAGCATGGCGGAGAGGCCACCCTCCTTCAGGCTGGCCTCTCCAAAACGCCACACCACCAGACCAAAGACGCCAATTGGCGAAACCCACATGATCAGGACGATGATGCGCATCATCGCCTCGTTGAGGCTGTCGAACAAGTCCGTGAGTGGCTTGCCCCGGCTACCCATGGTCGTCAGGACCGCGCCCAAGACGATGGCAAAGACGATGATGGGGAGCATGCGCTGATTGGCGAGGGCACTGACCACGTTCGTGTCCAGGAACGAGAGGAGCAGATCGGAGAACGTGTGTCTCTGGAGCCCTGATATATCCACGGTGGCGGCCTCTTCCACCGTCACACCGATGCCTGGCCGGATGGCCAGCACCAGGGCGATGCCAGTGACGATGGCGACGGCGGTCGTCACCAGGTAGAAGGTGATCGTCCGCAGGCCGATCCAGCCCAATTCCCGAACGTCGCCCATCTGGGTCACGCCCACAACGACCGAGGCCAGCACCAACGGGACGATGATCATCTGCAAGGCGCGCACAAAGAAGCGGCCGAGGAACTCGGCGACCTTTACGGTGCCGGCATAGATCGGGCCCCACGTCTCGGGGGAGGCTCCTGCCAGAGAGGATCCAACACCAACCACGACCCCGGCCAGGAGGATACCGGCGGCGATCCCGATCAGGATCAACTTGTGAGATTCCATGGGGAGGCAACCTTTCCACCCATGAATCAGGGCAACAGGGCGGGCAAGGTCAAGCAAAGCAAAATTGCGTTTTGAGGGCCGGAAGGCGGGATTGGCATTTACGCGCAGGAGAAATGCCGGGAGATTTCGTCCCTGATTGCAACGGACACGGAAGAAGACCGCCGACCGCCATCTCCGCTCCACGAACCTCCGACCTTGTCGCTCTCCCAGTTCGCCGTCAACGCCCCCGTCAAGGTCACCATGATCTTCGTGGCCGTGCTGATCCTTGGCCAGATCGCCTTGGATCGCCTGCCGACGAACCTGTTCCCGGACATTCGTTCCCCCCGGGTCACGACCACGGTGCGCACCACGGGGCTCTCCCCCACCGAGGTCGAGCGCCGCATCTGCGAGACGCTCGAGCGGCAGATGTACACACTGCGCGGCGTGACCCAGGTGGAAACCATCGCCCGGGCTGACAGCGCGGTGGTCATCACCGAGTTTACGTGGGATACGCCGCTGGACTTCGCCTTTCTGGATGTGAAGAAGGCCGTGGCGGATCTGCAGCGAACGCGCTCGACAGAAATCTCCAGCGTGTCCGTGCTGCGCTACGACCCGAACGCCCGCCCGGTCATGACGGTGGCACTCGTGACCGATGGCGAATCCACCCTGGAAGATTTGCGCCGGCTGGCCGACCAGACGCTGCGCCCGCGGTTCGAGCGCCTCCCCGGCGTCGCAAGCATTGTCATCACCGGCGGCGACGAGAGCGAGGTGCGCATCTCGCTCGATGAGTCGCTGCTGTTGCAGTACGAGTTGGACGTGGCCGGTGTGGTCAGCGCCCTGCAGCAGGAGAACGTGAACTCCACCGGTGGCTACATCACCGAAGGGACGCGGCGCTTCCTCTTGCGGGCCATCGGCGAGTTCCGCACTGCGGACGAAATCCGCCGGGTCGTGGTGAAGCGGCAGGGCGAGGCGCCGGTGCTTCTGGAGGACGTGGCCCAGATCGAAGTCGTGCCGAAGGATCCGGTTGGCATGGTTCTCTACAACGGCAAGCCCGCCGTGGGCTTGTCGTTCTACCGGGAGGCCGAGGGGAACACCGTGGGCGTGGCCCGCGCCATTCGCGAGGAACTGGACATCATCAACGGCGTCACCGCCAAGCCCGGCTCTCCAGCCCACCCCGGCATGGCGCAGGGACCCGGCGGCGGCATGATGACGGCAGCCGGATCGGCACAGCCGGGAATCCTGCCGCCGCAGACGCGCCTGGAGGTGGTGGCCGACCAATCGGACTTCATCGTGGCCGCCATCGAGGAGGTTCGTAGCAATGCGTTGATGGGTGGTCTGCTCGCGGTGCTGGTGCTGCTGCTCTTCCTGCGCGACATCCGCACGACCATCATTATCTCCATCGCGATTCCGGTCTCCATCGTCGCAACTTTCAATCTGATGTTCTTCTCGGGGTTGACGCTGAACCTGATGACGCTGGGCGGTTTGGCTCTTGGCGTGGGCATGCTGGTGGACAATGCGATCGTGGTGCTGGAGAACATATTCCGCAAGCGCCAGGAAGGATGCGATGCCGACACCGCCGCACGAGAGGGATCGCGTGAAGTATCAGGCGCCATCATCGCTGCGACGCTGACCACTGTCGTCGTATTCGTTCCGATCATCTATGTGCAGGGCGTCGCGGGTCTGATCTTCAAGGAACAGGCCCTCACGGTGAGTTACTCCCTGCTGGCTTCCTTGATCGTGGCCCTGCTGTTGATTCCGATGCTGGCGGCCCGCTTTCTGGGCAAGCAGACCAAGAGCCTGATGCTCGACGCCGTGGCGGATGGCGCGCTGCAAGTGCCACGCACTTGGTACACCTTTCTCCTGGGTGCCGCCCTGCGGATGCGGCTCCTCGTGGTGGCCATCGCGGTCGCGTCCCTGTTTCTCGCGTGGGAGGGCTTTCGCGGAATCCGTCAAGAGTTCCTTCCCCGCACGGAGCAGAAGCAAATCGACGTGCGGCTGGTGCTGCCCAATGGCACCCCAATCGAATCCACCAAGAGGGTTGCGGAGACGATCCTCGGCCGGGCGAGTGAGCTGGGGGCAGACGCAGATCCCAAGGTCTCCCTGACGTACGCGCGCGTCGGCGAGAGTCCGGGGATAGTCGACACCCAGACCGAGGACCCGGACGGACCGAACACAGCGGACCTGGTGATTCGGCTGGCCGATGCGAAGCCGGGCCAGCCGCCGGTGCGATCCTCGGAGATCATCGCGGCCCTGCGGCCGGAAGTCGATCGCCTGCCGGACGCCAAAGTGGAGTTCCGCACGGGGCAGGGGACGCTGATTGACCTGCTGGGGACCTCCCCCGCGCCGCTACTCATCGAGATTTCCGGGGCGGAACTGGAAGTGTTGACGCTGCTGGCCTCCGAGATTCAGGCGCGCCTGCAGGACCAGCCCGGCCTGCTGAACGTGCGGACCAACATCCTGGAGGGTTCGCCAGAAGTCCATGTGACCCTCGACAAGGTGCAGCTCGGGCGGCTTGGGTTCGACATTCAGTCCGTCGCCAACACCATCCGGAGGCGCATCGAAGGGGAAGACGCAGGCCAGATCAAGCACGACACCGGCGACGTGGACATCCGGGTGCGGGTGGATTACGGCCGGGAGGATCTGGATGTGCTGGGCGGCATCGTCCTGCGGTCGCCGGGGGGAGCGTTGGTGCCGCTGCGGAGCGTGGCGGATTTCCGGATTGAACGGGGACCTCGTGAGATTGTGCGTCGCCATCAGGAACGCGTCGCCCGCGTCATGGCGGACCTGCAAGGCGTGAAACTGTCCGACGCAATTGCAGAGGCCAGCAGCAGGATCGAATCGCTGAGGATGCCGGCGGGGTATATGCTGCGGTTCACCGGCGAGGAGGAGCAGCGGGCGGAAGCCTTCGAACGGTTGCAGTTCGCGCTGCTCTTGTCCATCGTTCTCGTGTACATGGTTATGGCTTCGATCTTCGAGAGCTTTCTTCAGCCGCTGTTGATCATGGTCACCATCCCGCTGGCGGCGGTGGGAATTGTGGCTGCCTTCCTCGCCACGGACCAAACCATCAATGTGATGGCGCTGATCGGGGTGATCATGCTGGGCGGGATCGTGGTGAACAACGCGATCGTGCTGCTGGACTGCGTGAATCAGGTGCGGCGCGACGCGGAGAGTGCCGGGCAGGAGCTGTCGGCAAGGGACTCACTCCTGATTGGCTGCGAGCGGCGTCTGCGGCCGGTGTTCATGACGACGGCGACGACCGTGCTCGGGCTGCTCCCGCTGGCGATGGGGTTTGGCGAGGGTGCGGAGCTGCGCCAGGCGATGGCGGTCGCGGTGCTGGGGGGATTACTCTCCTCCACAGTGCTGACATTGCTGATCATCCCGGTAGCCCAATCGTATCTGGATTCGGCGACGGCGGTGGTTCGGCGATTCTGGAGCCGGAGGAGGTCGAGGAGCAAATCTGTGGAAACGGCCTTGCCCTGAGGGGGGTTCGTATCGAGGGTCTGACGGCGCCCGAACGTGCCGCTCTGGCACAGTTCTGGCGCCTTGTGAAATTCGGCACAAAGTCCGACCAAAGCCACCAGGAGAAACAGCCCCCATGGCAGACGCCAGCGCCAAGCTTCCCGAAAATGTTCCCGGCAAGTTCTACGTCGATGAGAACTGCATCGACTGCGACGCCTGCCGCGCCACGGCGCCGGACAACTTTGCCCGCGACGACGAGAAGGGCTACTCCTACGTCTACAAGCAGCCCGAGAACGAGACCGAGGCGGCACTGTGCCAGGAAGCCCTCGAAGGCTGCCCCGTGGAAGCCATCGGGGACGACGGAGAAGAGTGAAGGGTGAAGAGTGAAGGGTGAAAACTCGGCACTCTCCCCGAACTCGCTTGCCCGGAGAGCCTATCAACCAGCTTGAGCTTCAAGATTACCAGCCCTGCTTTCTGCGGGGCTTTTTTTCACTCTTCACTCTTCACACTTCCCATGCTTTTCGACTCTCACTGCCATCTTCAGTTGAACCACTTTGCCGACGACCGGGAGGCGGTATTGGTCCGCGCGCGGGAGGCGGGGGTGACGCGGGTGTTGAACCTGGCCACGTCGATCAAGGACGCGCAGGCGGTGATCGATATTGCGCGGCAGTATCCGGACCAGTGCCTGGCGGCGGTGGGGACGCACCCAAGCCATCTGGAGGATTGGTCCGAGGACGCGGGCGCGAGCCTGGCGGCCATCGCCGAGGTGGAGCAGTTGCCGGTCTTTGGCGAGATCGGAATCGATTATTTCCACGACCATCACCCGCGGGAGTTCCAGCGCGACGTGTTCCGGCGGCAGTTGGCCATTGCGCGGTCGTTGGGATTGCCGGTGTCGATCCATTGCCGCGAAGCATACGACGACATGATCGCGGATCTGGCGGCGGAAGGCGGCGCGCTGATCGGCGGCGTGGCGCATTGCTTTGCGGGAACGTTGGAACAGGCGAAGGCGATTGTCGACATGGGCTTTGTGCTGGGGGTGGGCGGATCGGCGACGTATCCAAAGTCGGCCGACATTCGCGAGACGCTGAAGGTGATGGGCGTGGAGCATCTAATTCTGGAGACGGACGCGCCGTACCTGTCGCCGCAACCCAAGCGCGGCAAGCGCAACGAACCGGCGTACGTGGCCATCACCGCCCAGATCATCGCCAAGCTGTTTGACATGCCGGTGGAGGAGCTTGCCGCGATCACGACGCGGAATGTGGAACGGGCGTTTCG
>CAZVAQ010000044.1:0-23503 GCA_964625145.1 uncultured Candidatus Sumerlaeota bacterium | reverse complement strand
CTAGAAGCACGCACAAAGAAAACCGCCCCCGCAAATCAACGGCACGGGGGCGGAAACGATGCAGTTTTGCTGAAGTGCGGTCTTACTTCTGCGCCGCGACAATCCCGCGGCGTTCCAGCTCACCCACAACCAAGGCCACGCATTCGGCCAGGCTGTGCTTGGCGGTGTTCACCACGAGGGCCGGGTTCTCCGGCGCCTCGTACGGATCGTCGATGCCGGTGAAGTTCTTGATCTGGCCCGCCCGCGCCTTCTTGTACAGGCCCTTCGGGTCGCGCTGCTCGCACGTGGCGAGGTCCGCCTCGACGTACACTTCCAGGAAGCTCTCCGCGTCCTGAAGCTGCTTGGCGATTTCGCGGTCCGCACGGTAGGGGCTGATGAAGGCGGTGAGGTTGATGACGCCGGCGTCGGTGAAAAGCTTGGCGACTTCACCAATGCGGCGGATGTTTTCCACGCGGGCCTCGGCGCTGAAGCCGAGGTCCTTGTTCAGGCCCTGGCGGATGTTGTCGCCGTCGAGGACATAGGTGCGCGCGCCGCGCTCGTGGAGGAACCCGGCAACTTCGTTGGCCAGAGTGGACTTTCCGGAACCGGAAAGGCCGGTGAACCAGATGGTGGCGCCCTTGTGCCCGTTGAGCTTCTCGCGGTCGGCGCGCTTCACGCTGTGCTGGTGCCACGTGAGGTTGCGGCTGGCTGCGGCTTCCTCGGCGGCCTTCTGGCGATAGGCGGCGATGAGGATCGCGCTCGTTTCCGGGCGGATGATGCGCGGATCGGGGGTCTGGCCGCCGACAAGCTGCTCGCGCAGGATGCGCCCCGCGACGGACACGGGCTTCCATCCCTTCGACGCGTACTCCTCGATCAGGCCGCAGCGGCCGAGTTCCTCGTAGTAGGCGGCGAAGCCGACATTGATCGTGCTGATGGCGAGCTTGCCGTCGACCTTCTGGAAGATCTCCTGCGCGTCGAAATCGCCCCAGATGTTCGTGCCGTCAAAGTACGGCGCGTCGGCGTGCTTGCGGCCGATGATGATGTGGCTGAAGCCGTAGTTCTGGCGATAGACGGCGTGCATCAGCGCCTCGCGCGGGCCGCCGTAGAACATCTTGATGTCGAGGGCGAAGAGGTCGAACACGTCGTTGATGTCGTAGCCCGCCTTCTTCCACACCTCCGGGTCGCTGTCGCCCTTGCCGAGAAGCTGCTTGTTCTTCAGGTTCTCGTAGGATTGCATGCGGATCGACGCGGGGACGTCATCGCCCTTTGTCTCGCCGACGAGCGGGTTGAGGACGACGCCGGCCTTGATGCCCTGCGAGGTCAGGCGCTCGGCGGCGACGACCATCGCGTACTCATGCGCGCGGTGGAGCGGGTTGCGCGTCTGGAAGGCGATGGCCGCCTCCCATCCGCTCTTGGCCAGTTTCTCGCGCGTCTCGCGTGGCGAGAAAATGTACTTGCCGACGATGGAGTTGCGGTCCGGAGTCCAGGGGAAGACATGGATCGTGCCGCCGACCAGCGTCGTGCGCGGATCGTTGTTGGCGATGTTGGCGCCGGGATGGTCCTCGCGCTCGGTGCCGTAGACCTTCGCGTTGTAGCGCTTCTTGTCCCAGTCGAAAATGTCCTCGATGTCGAGGACGGCAACGCCCTCGCCGCGCTCGTCGACGAGCAGGGCGCGCTTGCCGACGGCCAGCTTGGCCTTCTCCTCATTGGTGACGGGCAGGGAGAGCGGAATACCCCAGGCGTACTTCTCCCCGTTGACGAGGATGTGGGCATTGTCCAGCACGCGGTCGAAAACGGCCTTGGTCATGGGGCCGGTCAGGGGCGTCAGGGCGCCATCGCCAAAACGGCGGACGGTGGACAGATCGGCATCGGTGACGACGATTTTGGGGAAATCCGCGGCGGCGGCCTTGAGCTCGGCGGCCTGCTCGGGGGTCACGGTGCGCTCGACCAGACTGGCGACGCCGCCATGGGGAGGAAGGGGAAGGCTCATATTACTGGAGTTACCTCGAAGAAGGGAAGTGCCGGCAAAAGTCCACCGGCCCGATAGGACGGGTGGGGGTATAGGCGGGCAGGGCCGGAGTGCAAGGGGAGTTCCGTTCAGCGCTCCGGGTTCTTCGTTGGGGAGTGGGCTGGCAACCAACCTGCAGTCGTGGAGGGCCGGGGCCCTCCCCCGCCGAGTCGGGGAGTTCAGGATTGCGATTCGGAGTGAGCCCGACCAAGGTGCCCGCAATGCACTGCCGGGAAGACTGGGGGGCGGTGTTTGATCTGAAGAAGGGGAGATCGAAGGGAGGCTCACGATGAGTTGTGACCGGCTGAAATGTTGGTCCCCCAGAAACATCGCGCTCGTTTGCGCCGGCTCGGTGATGATCGCGATACTGCTTATGTTTGGCGCGCTGACGTTAGTGACAGGCGCCGCTGCTATGATGCTGGTGATGACGAGCGAGCCAACGCCCTTGACGCGGGAGTACATCGAGACGGCCACGCTCTTGATCGTGGTGGGGTTTGTGGCCGAAGTGGCGGTGATCCTGGTATACCGTTCCCTTCGTCGCTGGTGGAAGAATAGGCTTCAGCCTGCCACATAGCGGAGCTCACGTGTTGAGTGCGATCCGTGTCTCCACTCAATAGGCCTTTACCCCCATCGAATGCCGTCATGAGGTTTGCGGCAGATGGATGAGCCTGTCCACTCCACCCGCTTCGCCTCACGATGATCCGCTTCCTCCTGTCCGCCGTGGCGCTTGTTTGTCTGTTGTCCTCCGCCCAGGCACAGGATCCACAGACCGCCACAGTCCCACAAGGCCCCGCTGGGTTTCTTTACCTGGAGCAGCACCGCGTCCGGTATGAAGTGCTCGTGCCGTTGCGCCAACTCGATGCCTACTACCCGGTTTCCGTCGAAGCTGAAGCTGGTTGGACTTCGGAGCTGCAGGCGCAGCACAAGTCCGCCATCGCCGCGATCCTGCAGAGTCACATGCATCTGTCCATCAATGGCAGGGAAAGCGAGCCGCAACATTCCGCACTTGTCTTCTTCGACATGCGCGCACCGATGCAATCCGGTCAGGGCGCGGGCGGGACCATCGATGTGGAAACAGGTGCGGTCGGCATGATCGTGTACCATGCGACGCCGCCAGGCGCAGGGGCCTACGACGTTGACGCGGCGTGGGACGGTTTCAATGCACTCGTCCAAGGCCTTCCTGTCACGATCTTCTCCGACGCGGCGCGCGGCGCGCGATTGCTTACGCCGCGCCATAACCGGCTTCTCGCGCAATACCGCGCAACGGTCGAGGCATCATCGCATGCGGCCGCGCTGGATGCACAAGATCCCGTGATCGCCAATGACGCCGATGCGGCGGCGGTGCTGGAGCGCATCCTGACGAACATCCACCGCGCATTTGACTACGCGCGCGACGAGGACATCTACGACGCCCTGGCGCGCTCCGTGACGGGGGAGCTGCTCTCACGCGTGTATCTCGACATTCGCGGCAGCCTGGCCATGGAGCAGGAAGGCGGCGCCACGGCACGCGTGGAGAGGGTTCAGATCGTCTCCGCCAAGATCACCGACCGCAGCGCAACCACCGCGACCATCCACGCGACATGGCGCATCACCGGCACCGTGGAGCATTGGGGGCACATTCATCAGCGCACGAACGAGTACACGGCGCGCGTTGGATTGGAGCGCCAGGACGGGCGCCACTTCCTGGAGACGCTGGCCATCGAGCGTCACGACAGAATTGGCGACGAGTATCGCGTGCGGGAAGTCGCGGAATGAGCCTCCCCGTGCGGCTTTCCGGCATCCGGCTGACGCGCCCCAACGACGCGTTCACGCTCGCGATCCCCCAACTGCAGATATCCGCGGGCGAGCAGGTGGCGCTGCGCGGACCAAGCGGATCGGGAAAGACAACGCTGCTCAACATCATTGCGGGACTGACACGGCCGCACACTGGAACCGTGTTCGTGGGCAGCATGGCCGTGCATGAGCTCAGTGAAAGTGGACAACGCAGGCTGCGACGCAAGAGCATCGGGTTGGTCTTCCAGTCGGGAGCGCTGATCCCGCATCTGACCGTCATCGAGAATGTGCTGCTCGGCCAAAGGTTGCTTCACCCTTTCCGGCGGATGAGTTCCTTCGTGCCCCGGGCGCGGCAACTGCTCGCCTCAGTCGGATTGGAAAGTTTCGCCGGTCGCATGCCGGACCAGCTTTCCGCTGGCGAGCAGCAACGCGTCGCCCTGTGCCGTGCTTTGCTGCCGCAGCCGGGATTGCTTTTGGCCGACGAACCGACCGCCAACCTCGACGAGGACACCGCGCGCATCGTCGCGACCGTCCTGTTGCAGGAATCAACGCGCCTGGGAATTACGGTCCTGTGCGCCACCCATGATCCTGTGCTGCTCGGAATGATGAAGCGACAGGTCCAACTTCGCGCCGGGGAGGTCGTCGCGTGACTCCCCTTCTGCTCGCCTTGCGATTCCTGAATGCACACCGCGTGCGCACAACACTTCTGATGGCGTGCTTTGCCATCGTCTTCCTCGTTCCGATCACCTCGCGGGTGGTCCTGTCGTCCTTTGGCGACCGTTGGATGAGGCGGGCGACGGACACACCATTGGTTCTTGGCCCGCGCGGCAGTGCATTCGACCTGGCCCTGAAGGCCACATGGTTCCGGGGCGACTCTCCGGGAGAAATTGCCGTCAGCGATTGGTCATCCATACGTGACACGGGATACGCCCGCTCCTATCCATTGAATCTGCGAAACAACGCGCAGGGTCATCCGCTTGTCGGAACAACCATTGATTACTTGGAGTGGCGCGGCTTGCGCCCCGGATCAGGACGTTTCTTCGCGCAGATTGGCGAGTGCGTCCTCGGCAGCAACGTCGCCGACGCGCTGCAGCTTCAGGTGGGCGGTTCGATCCTGACGGATCCGCCGCATTCCTTCTCGCTGGCGTCATCCTATCCGCTCCAGATGGATGTTGTCGGGGTCCTGCAGCCGACAGGCACACCGGATGATCACGCGGTCTTCGTGGATCTGAAGACTGCATGGATCGCGGAGGGAATCGGCCATGGCCATGATGACCTGCGGGCGCTGGACCAGCCCGATGCCATCCTGGAGAATCGTGATGGGACAATCATTGGAAGCCCCAGCGTCCTGCAGTTCAACCGCATCACTCCGCAGAATCGTTCCACCTTTCATTTTCATGGCGACGAGAGCGCCTTCCCCCTGAGTGCCGTCATCTTGGTTCCGCATGACCAGCGATCCGAGGCGCTCCTGCTCGGTCGCTATATCTCGCCATCGGCGACGCGACAAATGATCCGCCCCGCGGAAGCCCTCGACAAGGTCCTCAACACGATCCTGCAGGTCCAGGCTCTCTTTGACCTGGCATTCGTGCTGCTGCTCACAATCACCGCGTTGTTCCTCGGGCTCATCATCTTCCTGACCCTGAAGGTCCGTCACGAGGAGATGATGGTGTTCCGGCGGATGGGGGCTTCGCGGCGATTGATTGCACTGATCCAGATTGTGGAGTATGCGGTGCCCGCAATGCTGGGCTTGCTGCTCGCATTGCTCGCCGCCCGGATTGTGATGTCGCATGGCGAGTCGATCGTCGATGTGCTCTTTCTTTGGAGGTTCTCATGAGGTTTGCAGTTCCCTTCCTTTCGTGCATCATGGTGCTCCTAATGGCCGCTTGCCAGCAGGAGAGCAGACACGTCCCGCACGATGATGATGCCATCACCGTGGTCGCTTCCAACTTTCCCACGTATTACATGACAAAGCGACTGGCGCCGGAAAATGTCTCCGTGACGTATCCTGTTCCCGGGGATGTCGACCCGGCCTTCTGGGAACCAACGCCGGAAGACATCCAGGCGATGCAGGAAGCCGATTTGGTCGTGCTCAACGGTGCCACGTACGAGAAGTGGCGCGTGTGGGTGTCGCTGCCGGATGCACGCGTTGTGGAGACGGCCGCCTCGTTTCAAGAACAGTGGATCATGTCGGGCGACGCGACCGTTCATAGCCACGGCCCCGCAGGCGAGCATTCCCACGGCGAGGTGGATTTCAACACATGGCTCGATCCGCGATTGGCGGCGCGGCAGGCCGAGGCCATTGCCGATGCACTGAAGCAAGTCGTGCCCGCTGACGCGGAGGCGGTGGATCGTGAGCTGGTCGCGTTGAAGGCGGACTTCGACGAGATCGACACGTTGTTTGCATCAGTCGCGCAGCAAATCGGTGATGCGCCTTTGATCGCATCGCACCCGGTCTACAATTACTTCGCTCGTCGCCATGATTTGAACCTGCAATCTGTCCATTGGGAGCCGGAAGCCGCACCGTCCAAGGAAGACTGGCTGAGCTTCGACCACCTTGCCAAGGAGCATCCCGCGAAGGTCATGCTGTGGGAGGATGATCCGCTGGATGAGACGTCGGCGCATCTGGCAGAGCGCGGCATCGTACCGGTCGTCTTTGCGACGGCGGGTAATGCATCAAGGGAGGACGACTTGATCCAGATCATGCGCGAGAATGCGGAAAGGCTGAAGAGTGCGTTCTAGGATTCTTCGTTTTCTGCTCTGTGTGATGATCGTGGCATCGGCCGCGATGGTCGATGCCCACGGCCTCGATGCAGCGATCAAGGACTATGACCCAAGCGCGCCGGCCGCACGCGTCAACGGCCGCACGATGACTGTCGGCGAGTTGACTGTCCTGCTTGGGATGCGATCCGCCCGGTTTCGTGCAGGTTCTTCGCTTCTGTATGGAGCTGTCGATTTGATGCAGCAGGCCGCTCACGCACCCGTCTATGAGCTTCTGGCTGAAGAAGCCCGCGGCAGCGGGATGGCCCTTTCAGCATCGATGCTTGAGGACTTGGAGCGTGAAACCCGCTCATTCGCACGGCGACACCTGTATCGCCAGAAGGTGACCAGCCAGGTCCAGCCACCAACCACCGAGCAGCTTCGCGAGCTCTACGACCAGTTGAAGGACACAACCCTCGCCACACCGGAGCGGTTTCTGATTCGCAGGATTTCGATTCCATTCACGAGCGACACGGAGGCCGAGGAAGCACAGGCGCGTCTGGAAAGGATCAAGAGCGCGTTTGATCAAGGCGGCGACATCATTGCCATCCTGCGCGCCGAGGGACTCAGCGTCCCCAGCAGGATGTTCCAGCCCGACAAGGAACCCGATGCTCCCTTTATCGACGAACTGCGAGCGTCGGAAAATGAAAGGGCACTGTCCATCCACACCGCCGACATGGAGAAGGAGCTCGTCATTCGTCATCTCCACATTCCGTCCGGCTCAGTCCCATTCGAAAGCAGCATGCGCTATCTCTCCAACATCCTTGTGCAACGGCAAACGAGCGCACTCGCGGGCGAGTACTTCAAGTCGCAAGCCGATGAAGAGGGATTCCTGCAGGTCATTGCCGAGAATATCGGAAACAGCGGGGAGCTTGCGCTGGATTCCGATGTGCTGATCGTCGCCGGCGGACAACCGGTGACGCGCGGTGAGTTGCGCTTGGGACTTGGATGGGAGCTCGATGTTCTTTCCTCCGCCGGTGCCGATGCATTCACTGAACGTGTGATCGCGTCGGGCATCGTGCAGCAACACCTGCTCGATGCCGTGATCGCGCGCGATGGGATCATGGAACAGCCGGCCGTGCAGGAGTATCGTGGCAACATGGCCGATACATTGCTGGTGCGCGCATGGCTGGCGGATGAAATCGATGATCAGGTGGCCACAGTCACCGATGATGAGGCCATCGGGATCTGGCGCATGAATGAAGCCGCGCAAGGGCGCTTTCATGGGCGCGTGCGATTCGACAGCCTGGTGCTATCGCCAAGCGGGGATGACCTGGAGCCGTGGGTTGCGCGCTTCCATGCTGCCACCGGGAAGGCGGAGTTCGATGCCGCAACGCACCAGGCCATGCAGGCGCGGATTGGGAAATCGCTGATGACCGGGCTGCAGGATCACATCTCCTACATGCCGGTCGAAGTGCGCGTCTTTGTCGAGGCAGCAACGCTTCCGGCCGCGTGTGTGACATCGCCGGACAAGGACGGCGCCGTCACGGTCTACTGGCTCATCGAATACGATCCGGACAAGTCGCCGGATGAAGCGGCGCTCGAGAAGGCGCGACGCGAACTGCATGACGCACGCTGGCAGGATGCGCTGGAAGAGATGCTGACCCAACGTTCAGATGATGTGGTCGTTGAACCGCTGCTGCCCGAGGCTTACTGATCCCGGACTTGCACTATCCATGCATTCAATCCGCGCGCATCGGATACCCTTATCGAGCGTCCTTCGATTCACGCCTTGATCCCCGCGCGTCCTTGTGTCATTGTGCCGTGTCTTCTGTTGAAGAACTGTTTGGCGACGATAGGGTCCCACTTCGATGCCTCACGCCGACTTCGAGAATCATCCGCATTGGCGTCTCAATCTGCTGACGGGCGAGCGCGTCCTCGTCAGTCCGCATCGCCTCAAGCGCCCATGGCAGGGGCGCACGGAAGCCATCGCGACGACGGATCGGCCAGCGTACGATCCGCTGTGTTATCTATGCCCTGGCAACGAACGCGCCGGCGGCGCGCGGAATCCGGACTACACCGGCACCTTTGTCTTCACCAATGACTTCTCGGCCCTGTTGGACGACGGCGAGACGAGCATCCTGGAGGAGGAGGGCCTCCTCATCGCCGGCATGGAGCGCGGCACCTGCCGCGTCATCTGCTTTTCGCCGCGCCATGACGAGACGTTGGCCGACATGTCAACGGAGGCGATCACGGAAGTCGTCCGCACATGGATCGCCGAGACCAGCGCGCTTGCTTCGCGGCCGGACATCAACTGTGTGCAGGTGTTCGAGAACAAGGGGATCATCATGGGATGCAGCAACCCGCATCCCCACGGACAGATCTGGGCAACTTACGGCATCCCGACGGAGATCAGCCGCGAGGACGAACGCCAGCGCGATCACCACGCGGCGCACAAGCGCACGCTGCTGGCGGATTATCTCGCGCTCGAATTGCGCAAGCAGGATCGCATCGTCTGCAAGAACGACCACTGGGTTTGCCTGGTGCCGTGGTGGGCCAAGTGGCCCTACGAGACTATCCTCATTGCGCGGCGCCCGGTGGCAAACCTGCCGTTGCTCGATCATGGCGAACAGGTGGCCCTGGCCGACATCATCCGCCGCATCAGTTGCCGGTACGACAACCTGTTCGGCGTTCCATTCCCCTACACGATGGGATTCCATCAATCTCCATTCCACGAGACCACGCCGCAGGACCATTGGCACCTGCACGCGCATTACTATCCGCCGCTGCTGCGCTCCGCGACGATCCAGAAGTTCATGGTCGGCTTTGAGATGCTCGCCATGCCGCAGCGCGACATGACGCCCGAGTTCGCCGCGGGAACGCTGCGGGAGCTGCCGGAGTCACCCCTGCCCCGAACGTCCTAGGCACGGCTTCAGGGGTGCCGATCGCCGATCCCAGTTGCTCCCCGCCGGAAGTATGCGCAAGCCACAAGACCCAGAGGCCCCACTCTGATGATCACATCCGCCGCTCCACGGTCGCTCCTTCTCGCGGCGGCCGTGGCATGTCTTCCCTCATTCCTGCAATCCATGGACACAGATACCGTGACTTCCTTTCGTCTTGGCAGCTCGCTGGGCAGCCACATGGTCTTGCAACGCGATGCCACGAACCCTTTCTGGGGAACCGACAAACCCGGCACCGGGATCACCATTCGCGTTGATGGGCAAAGCTGGACCGGGATGGCGGATGCGGAGGGGCGATGGGAAATCCCCATCGGTCCCTTTCAACCGGGCGAACCGCTCACGATTGAGATCACCGGCACCGAGACCCATGCGTTGGAGGACGTGCTGGTCGGCGAGGTGTGGATCGCTTCCGGCCAATCGAACATGGAATGGCCCCTGATCGCGACGGTCACCGGCGAGCAGGATGTCGCCAACGCGAACCATCCGAACATCCGCCTGCTGACGATTCCGCATGCGCAGGCGGTCACGCCACAGGCCTTCGTCAAGAACGACGGCTGGAGAGCCTGCACGCCGGAATCGGCCATCTATTTCTCGGCCGTGGCCTATCACTTCGCCTGCGCGCTTCAGGAGGAACTCGACGTTCCCATCGGCATCGTTGCCAATGCATGGGGTGGAGCGGGCATGGAGGCCTACACGCCTCTTGATCGCATGGCGCAATCGCCGGACCTGGCGTGGACCGCCGGGGACCAACGCGCCTCGCTCGACCGTCTTGCAGAGCCATTGCACGATGGCGTGGACACGTACATGCCCGAGATCCAGCACATCCCCGCGCTGCTCTACAATGCGATGGTGCATCCCGTCGCTCCCCTGCGCGCGCGCGGCATCATCTGGTACCAGGGAGAAACGAACGCCATTCGCGCGCATCAGTACGTGGAGTTGACGCGCACGATGGTCGAGGCATGGCGCGAGGATTTCCGCGACCCGGAAATGCCATTCCTCTATGTGCAGCTCGCCGGTCTGAAGTTTGGCTGGGCGAGTTGGCCGTACATGTTCGATTCACAGCGCCGATGCCTGGAAATCCCCCACACCGCCATGGCCACGGCTATCGACCTCGGGGACCCGGGCGACATCCATCCGCGCAACAAGCGCGACGTGGGCCTGCGCCTGGCATTGGCCGCCCGGGCCATCGCGTACGGTCACGACGTTGTCCATTCCGGCCCGCTCGTCACCAGCGCCGTCAGCGAGGGACGCGACGTGCGCGTGACCTTTGACCACATCGGCAGCGGGCTTGTTGCAACGGATGAAGCAGGACACGTCAGCGGCTTCGAACTGGCCGGTCCCGACGGCGTGTTCCATCCCGCAAATGCAAGAATCGACGGAGCGACCGTGGTCGTCTCCGCCGATTCAGTGTCCGATCCGCAAATTGTGCGCTACGATTGGGATGAGATGCCCGGTTGTGCCTTGCGCAATCGCGAGGGACTACCCGCATCCCCGTTTCACGAGGTGATCATCCAGACGCCGCGGTGATTGTGGGCTGCGGCGGGCTTTCCCTCAACCCAGCACCTCTGCAAAGAACGCCTTCATGTGTTCCCACGAACGCTTGTCGGCCTTCTCGTCGTACATGGCGCCCGTCTCCTTCGGCCCCGCCGCCTTGCGGTCGGTGAAGGAATGAACCGCGCCGCTGTACCAGATCATCTGCCAATCGACGCCGCCGCTGTTGAACTCCTCGATCATGGCATCGATTCCCGACTGCGGCACGTACGGGTCATCCGCACCGTGCAGCACCAACACCTTGGCGGTGATGTTCTTGCCGTCCGCCTTGTTTGTCGAATCCAGCCCGCCATGAAAGCTGACCACGCCCGCGACGTCGGCGCCGCTGCGCGCAAGCTCCAGGACGCCCGTACCGCCGAAGCAATACCCGATGGCGACGATCCGGTCGGGATTCACCTTTGGATTCGCACGAAGCTGCTCCAGGCCCGCGTTCAGCCGGCCGCGAAAGAGCGAGCGGTCGTCGTCCTTGCGATACTTGCCCGCCTCCGCGCCGGCGGCCCCGGGAGTTTCCGGGCGCACGCCCTTGCCATAGATGTCCGCGCAGAAGGCCACATAGCCCATCTCCGCCAGCTTCAGCGCGATGTCGCGCTCGTGCGTCGTGATACCCATCCATTGGTGCACGATCAGCACGCCGGGTGCACGCCCGGCAAGCTCGGTGTCGTAGGCCACAAGGCCCTCCAGCACCGTGCCCTCGTGAACATACTCAACCAACTCCATCCGCAGCTCTGCCGGGGCAGCGAAGGGAATCAACATCAGGCTCAAGGCCAACAACAGGATCGTGCGCATGCCATTTCTCCGAGTGGGGGGATTCCGAAGTGTGGGGGGGATTCAAGAGCCCGGCCGCGAGGCGGGGCTCCCCGATTACTGGGCAGCCGAGGCGAGCTTTTCCTCCGCCTTCAGGATGTCCGCGATGACGTTCGTGATGCTGACAGGTTTCTCCTGGGCATCCAACTCGACCACAACGAGATAGCCGTTGGGTCCGCCACTGGATTCAAAAGCCTTTAGCAAAGTCAATTGGTCGCTGTACACCAGCGAACCATCCTTCAGATCCCACAACTCGATGGTGCTGAGGCTGCCGTCCGTCGGAGTCAGCGGATAGTGGGCACGATCTGCGAACAGGTCCGGATCCAGGGTCGAGCCGTGCGCGATTATCTCGCTGCGGCCGGCGCGGCCGGCATACCACGCCTCGCGCATCGGGAAGTAATCATGCCATGACGCGGGCAGCATCTGCTCGTAGATCTCCTCCGTCCATGGCGTCGCCGGATCCATTTCCTCGTCGTGCAGGAACTCCGCCACCGTGGCCTCCTGGGGCAGCTTGGACCACAGATATGGCGTGGGCCCGACGAGGGGATTCGTCGCGCGCCCCATTCCGCGGATCGTGTAGACGCCCTGGGGGGGATTGCCGTAGGTGATCGTTCCCGGCAAGTTCGTCCTGGAAAGCGCCAATTGAGGCACATTAAAGACCGTGCCTTCCTGCGTGCGATGAAAACGCCCGCTGGCCTCGCGCACGATGACGATGCCCGGTTGGTGCCGGTCCACGCGCTGCAGGCTGAACACCACCGGCACGCCCGGCTGGAACGGATGCGCAAACAGGTCGGCCAGCGCTGGCCGCGTCTCCACATGCTTCACCCAGGGGAACTGCATCTCGTGGTCCAGCACCGTCAGGACCGGATCATTGTGCCAATCGGGAAACTGGACTTGCATCAGCTCCCGCGCCGAGGTGCGGCGCGCCTGGATCAGGCTGTTCTGGTTGATCGCGTAGGCCGCCATGGCGAATTCGCGCTCGGTCTTGACCGACCGCATCGGAGACGCGACGATGCCGCGATGCTGGCCGGGCAGGAGCGTGTAGACGGCATTGAGCAGCGCCCGTTGGTAATCCACCGGCTTGTCGCTCATCTCGACCAATTCGCGCCGCAACATGCCGAAGAGCTGGCCGCGCTGCTCATCGTCCAAGCCCACGATGTAGGCGCTCCAGAATGCCTCCGGCCACGCCACTAAGTTCGTCGGCCCGTCGAAACGCGCCCGCTTGATCTTGTCCTTCTCCGCCAGCACGAACTCGCGCCGCGCGGCGGCCGGCGCGCGCTCCGAAACCAGCGCCTCCAGGGCCGGGATCTCCGACACCCCAGGGGGGCGCGGATGGTGCGCCGCCACCGGCAGGAAAACGACGGCGAACAACGCCGCGAACAGCAGTCTCGAGACACGATGCTTCAGGATCATGGGGGTCGAAGACTCTTCTCCAAGGGAATGAGGCAGGCAATCCGCCCGCAGCATGGCCACACCGCTGCACCACGGCCCCAGCCGGAGTCAGCCCCAAATTGTTCCCGATTACTGATCTCCCATTTCATTCCGGCGAAGGACTGGGTCTCATGCCCCCGCCGGGTTCCCCGCCAACCCGCCAGCTTTTGGTTGATCACCGGACCGACTTCGACAAGCCTCCGGTCTGATCGAGATCGCGGAACGCCCGGCAACCCGGCGGCCAGCCCCCATGACCACCTCCACCTCCTACCCGCGCAAGCTGTTCTACCGCATCCAGGAAGTCGCCAACATCGTTGGTGTCGAACCCTACGTCTTGCGCTACTGGGAAACCAAGTTCCCCATGCTGAACCCCGAAAAGGACAGCACGGAGCAGCGCCGCTATCGCCAGAAGGAGATCGACCTCCTCCTGCGCATCCGCGACCTGCTGTATGTGGAGAAGTACACCATCGCCGGCGCGGTCGAGAAATTGAAGGGTGAAGGCGGCCGCGGCCGGTCCACCGCGCGCCCATCCGCTCCGGAGCGTCCGTCAGCACCGGAGCCCGACCTGTTCGGCGGCAGCACCACCGGCGGCACCGCCACCGCCTTCTCCCCCGGCAGCGAGACCCTGAACCCCGACCAGGCCGAAGCCCTGCGCCGCGTCCAGGAAGAACTCGGCCTCCTCAAGCGCGAGCTGGAACAATGGCGCGATGAGCTGGGTGGCCAGGCCTGAACCACCCAGCCCAATAGCTACCAGATCAGAAGGTATAGTTCGCGTTCGGGTTCGTCGACCCCGGCGACATGCCGCCGCTATCGCCACTGAACCCTCCCGCCGGGGATCCATTGATCACGAGGCAGAAGTTGTTGGGCGCAATGTTCCAATTCGAAGTCGTGTTGCCGCTGCAGGTATTCCCGGCGATGAAGTTGCCCGCACCCACTACGTGAATGCCGATCCTGTTCCCGCAGCAATTGTTTCCCTCGATGCGGTTGTCTGATCCGGTGACACGAATGCCGTCACCGGTGTCCTGGAAACCGTTCAATCGAATGACGCAGTCCCGCACAATGCAGCCGCTGGCGACGGTGATGCCGTGCGAGGCGTTCCCACTCGCCGTGCAATTCCTGATGAATCCCCCACTGCTCAACGCGAATCCCGCCCCGACATTTTCCTGCGCATTGCAGTTGCAAATCTCAACACCCCGGATTCCGATCCCACCATTGTGAAGGGACGAGCAATTGAAGGCGACTCCGGATCCAGTGACATTGATTCCATCAGTGAAGTTGTCGTAGCAGAAGCAATTGCTCACTGCGCAATAGGGGGCGAAGATACCAACGCTGCTATTTCTTCTCGCCACACACGATGTGACCGCCGATGAGCCGCCTAGGATGATGCCGATTCCGGCATTCTCAATGGCTGTGCAGCCAACGATCGTGCTTGCGAGTCCCACTTGGATGCCGGCGGAATTGTTGCCCTCCGCCTGGCAGGATTCCACCACTGCCTCATCGCCTGCTATTATGCCGATATCGCCGTTCCTGGATGCCGCACAGCCACGAAGCAGCGAGTTTCTGCTCGCCCGTATTCCAAACAAGCCATTGTCCGTCGATTGGAGATTCTCAAGACGGGACATGCTCCCGCTGCTTCCAGTGGGACCAAGGTCGATCCCGTGCCCCCCCCCAGTTCCTCACAATCCCGTTGCAGATCGACAAGTTCTCTCTCGGCATATCCACTGCTATCCCGTGCAGGGACCCGGCAACACCCTCCAACGTGAACCCCATCAAATCGATCGCCACGTTGTCGGCGGCGATCAGGATGCCGTTCCTCCCTGCCCTCCCTTCGATATTTCGCGGCAGGTAATACGAGCCCGGCTTGGAAATGATGAACAAGTTCGTGCCATCGCCCGGCGTATTAGTGGAGTCGATGGCGATTCTCGGCTCAATGTCGGCAAGAGGCTTCGCCGTCGGCGAGGGGGCCCCCGGCGGATTCAGCGATCCGGCCTGTGCGCGACCCGCCGCCAGGATGCCACCCGCCGCAAGCCCGCCAATCCCCGCCAGCAAGGCCCGGCGGTCGGTTTCGCGAGGAATTCTGGTATGACTGGTGGATTCGTCCATCATGGTGCCTCCTCTCAAATCAGGAATCATCGGCCTGAATGGCAAATTTGCCCACTGATTCCTGGCTTCCGACGCCCGATTCACCGATGGATCAAGCCACGAAGGACAAGAGTCAGTCCCTTCCTCATTACAACAGAGGCTTTCCGATTTCTTGAAGCCACATGCAACAGAAAAACGCCGCTCCGCATGCGGACTTTCGCCACATTCACGATGGCCTCGCCGGCTCATCCTGCGTGTGATCACGCATGGCACGACCCACCAATGCGCCCAGCCACAGGCACCGGTGAATCGAACCCGAAGGGATTACAATTGATTAAGCCGGTATCGTCCCGAAGGACAATGCCGGGTCATGGCTCAACCGGCCTCGCCATGCATCGAGGCGCCCCCCGGCGTCTGCTGCAGCGCCGGCCATGAATCAACATGCAATGTCTGCGTCGGGTAGGCGAAATCGGTCCCCAGTTCCTTCAGCAACCGGATGATGGCAAAGT
The DNA here is from genome assembly GCA_964625145.1 of uncultured Candidatus Sumerlaeota bacterium. GTDB lineage: Bacteria > Sumerlaeota > Sumerlaeia > SLMS01 > JAHLLQ01 > CAYTRP01. Next base: position 7,709 of record CAZVAQ010000044.1, on the reverse strand, counting down.
TCACGCGCTGCTGCGTGTCCAGATAGATGCGCGCATCCCGGTCCAACACATAATACACCACTTCGTAGATGAAGGCCGAGTCGCCGAACTCCTTCAAGTGCGCCCGGTCAAACCGCGCCATCTCCTCCGCTTCAAAAATCGACTGTATCCGCCCCGGAATCTGCTCCAGCACTTCCACCGGCGTCTGGTACAACACACCGAAGCCAAACACGATGCGGCGCTCGCGCATGCGCTTGAAGTTGTGCAGCCGCGCGTCCAGCAGGTCCTGGTTCGAAAAGACAATCTCCTCGCCGGTCAGGCTGCGCACGCGCGTGGTCTTGATGCCGATCTTCTCCACCGCCCCCTGGTTTGACGGATCGACGACGATGAAGTCGCCGACCTCGAACGGCTTGTCCATCACGATCGCCACGGAGCAGAACACGTCGCTCAGGATCTTCTGCAGCGCGAACGCGATGGCGATGCCGCCCACGCCAAGCCCCGCCAGCAACGGACCGATCTGCACGCCCATGTTCGACATGATCATCAGCAGCAGGATCGACCAGATCGCCACGACCGCAAAGAAGCGAATGATGCCCACGGCGGAGGCAGCGGATTGATCCGAAACGCCAAACGCCCGCAGCCCCTTCTCCAGCCACAAGTTCAACAAGCCCATCGCCCAGAGGCCCGCCTGGACGAACAGCAGGGTGAGGCAGACGATGCGCACGGTCGTCTCCAACCGGTCCGACAGCGGACTGTGCAGCGCCAACGCCCCGAGACCCGCTATCGCCAGCGGCGTGAACCAGGACACATTGTCGAGCATGTGCTTGAGGTGCGCAGCCCGATGGCTCCCCTTTGGGGTGTTGCGGTTGAGCCGCTGGATCACCGCGAGCGAGGTGCGACGAACCACCACCAGGCCAATCAGGATGGCCACGAAGAGAACGGCGAAGATCAACAGGTCCATCATGACGAGCAGAAGTTCCTCTCCAGAAATGCCCAATGGAAGCTATCAGTTTCCGGCCGAAGCCTTGTGCACGATGTCCATTCTCGCATTCACCACTGACACGGGCGAACCCGGCTGCGTCGGGTTGATGATGCTGTACGTGTCACTGTCCTTCGAGAAGCGAATGTCGAACCGCTCTCCGGTCAGTAGCACCTCGCTCGCATTGGATTCCGCCAGCGCCAGCAGCGCCGTCCGGATCGTCCAGCGCCCCCACGCGTCGGGAATTGGCGCCAACGTTGACGGCGCATCCGGCATGGCATTGAACGGCGCATACCCCGCCGCATGGGTGATTCGCCCTGTATCTCCGTCGACGGAATCACCGGTGGACAGCATCGAGATGCGGATGTTCTCGCGCGCAAGCCCCTGACGCGACAAGCGCCGCACATCCGCCAGGATCAAGCCCTGCGGACCCAGCACGCGAATCTCGCCCGTGTTCAGGTTCACCGCGATGGCGCTGTCTTCATCAATACCATACCCCCGCGCCACACCGGTCTCCTCCAACGCTGCAATGAGCCGGCCCAGTCGCCCGCGTGCCAGGAAGTGCTGGTCGACGATGCCGTACGGGAAGAAGCCCATCCCGTCGCGGATGACCACGCCGCGCTCTTCCGTCTCGTCGGGGCTGTACTCGCCGCGGCCAGACTCCAATGCCTTCTCGCTGCTGCCGCCGCCGATGGCCGGATCGCTCATCATCGCCGCGCCGGCGGATGTCCCGCCGATCAAGCCGTCGCGCTTCAGCACCGACAGCAGCGCGCGATACCCTTCCGTGTCGCCGCGTGCATCCCCGGGACGGCGGAATGCATCGATGATGCGCGACTGGTCACCGCCGACGAACCAGATGATGTCATGCTTGCGAATCTGCGCCGCGATGGCGGGATCGTCCGCCAGCTCGGGCGTCTGGAATGTCACCGGGATCAGCTCCACGTTTGCTTCGCCCAGCAGTTGCTGGAACCGCGACACGGCCGAGGCGCCGGATTCCTCCGGCACGCCACTGGCCGTCGGCAGGATCCCCGCCGTGGCGTTCGCACCGCCAAGGCGCGCCATCTCGTCGTAGATCAGGTTGTTGTCGCGGGACAGTGCGCCACCCACTATCATCAGGTGCCCTTCTCCACCGCGCGAAGCGCACGAGGCCGTGAAGATGGCGATCAACATGGTGACAAGTACCGGAGTCAGAAAGCGCAGGGACATCGTGGACGCTCCAGGGAAGGATTGCCGCCGGTCCGGGAAGCGATCAAAGACCTCTCGCACCAACCAAGAATTTCATCGCTTCAAGGCACGCCAGAACAGGAACGCGCCCGCACCGGCCAGCAGCATGTTCGGAAGCATGAAGACAAACACCAGCAGTGTCCATGAGAGAATGGACGCGTCCAGCGTTCCACTCGCTCCCAGGCTGCTCGCCAGCGTCAGGAACATGTAGTACAGCATCATCAGTCCCGCCGCCATCAGGAACGAGAAGGCCTTTGCCTTTGGCCGGATCTCGATCGCCAGCGGAATCGCCACCATCACAAACGCCACGCACGCCAGCGGCAGCGAGAACCTCTGGATGAATTCATTGCGCGCCGCGAAGTAGGCGCGCCAGTTGCTGAAGATGCGCCGTCCGAACTCGTCGTTGTTCCAGATCGGCTTTTCCGGCGGTGTCGAGACAAGCTGGAAAAGCTGGGGGAACTTCATCTCGCGCACCGTGTCCTTGATGCGCTGGTTGATGTCCAGGTCCGTGTCGATCTCGTTCACCAAGGAGTCGAACCGCATCACGGTCGTGCGCGTGGAACGCTCGTGCGGCAGCGGCGTCAGCGATCCGTTCTCCAGATAGAGCTCGATCTTGCGGCTATCGTGATGCGCCTCGATGCGGCCGGCGCGCGCGCTGATGATGAACTCCTCCGAGGGCGTCGCGCTGGGACCGGCGGCAACAGCGCCGGGCTCCGTCACCTCCTTCAGGATCAGCCGCATCGTCACCCCTTCCATCTTCAGGATACCGGGTTCGCGTTCGACTTCGGCGGGACGGCGGTCGTAGTACAGGCTCAGCTCACTCCCCGTGTTGCCAATGCTGGGGTACATCACCCCGGGCTGCAGGTTGGACAGCAGGTTGAACTGCGCCTCGATGCTCAGGTTCGTCAGGCGCTGGAAGAACGCGGGCATTGCATAATGCCCCATCGCGATCAAGCCTCCGGAAACGAAGAAAGCCACGATCACCGAAGGGTAAAACACACGCCCCAGGTGCACGCCCGCTGCGCGCATCGCCAGGATCTCGTTCTCCGCCGCCAACCGCCCAACGCCGATCAGGGTCCCCAGCAGCACCGCCATGGGGATCACGAAGGTGAGCACGGTCCCGATGATGATCAGGAACACCTCGCCCACGATGCTCCAGCTCACCCCGGCACTGAGCAGCAACTGGCTCAACGCGAACAACCGCAGCACCATCAGCGCGAACACAAAGAACAACGCGCTCACGAAAATGGGCGCCAGGACTTCCTTCAGGCAATAGAGCTGCAATGTTTTCATGAGCAGGCGGACGGGGAAGGGGGATCGGGACTCTCGGGCTCCACAAAGAAGACGCCCCGCCCCCATTTTCCGGGGACGGGGCGAAAGATGAACGGCTGCCAGCCCACTGGCGCAAGCCCCGACGAACCCGGGACGCGGAAGACCTTACAGGTCTTTCAGCTCCTTCTCGTCGTAGCCAAACACCGCCCGCTTCCCCTTCACCGTGATCGGCCGCTTGATCAGGTTCGGGTCGCGCATCATCAACTCGATCGCCCCCTTCTTCGTGGGGGGATCGTCCTTGAGGCCGTGATCGCGGTAGGCCGTGGACCTCGTGTTGAGGTACGCCTTCACGTTCTTGGCATCGATATGGGTTTCCAGCAGAGAGCGGGGAGGGGGATACTCGTCCAAGTCCCGACGATCCACCTCATGGCCGATCGTCTCAAGAAACTTCAGGGTCTTGTTACAAGCAGAACATCCCTTTTTGTAATAGAAGGTTACCTTGGCCATGTCCTCTTAAGACTCGTGGTGTTGGGTGTCCTTCACCAACCGTGCGAGTAGTCAACCACAGGGGTGACGGGGATTTCAAGGTCCAATTTCACAGTTTGACCTCTTTTCTGGCAAAGCCCCCCTGTCAGCTCCCTTTCTCCCCCCGCTTTAGACCCTTGAACCAATCAAAACCCGCCCCCGCACACAGAAACATCACGAGCACATCGTCGATCGGGCCCGGTACAAAATCCGGCAGAAGGATGTACAGCCCCCCCCCCGCCCCCCCCCCCCCCCCCCCCCCCCCCCCACCGGAAAACCCCAAACCCCCCCCCGGGGCCAACGGACCAACCCGAGGCCCCCCGCGCCCCACCCCGTCCGAAGGAACTCCTCCAACGCCCCGCTGGTCGCATCGTGACGAAGCCGAGGCCCCGGCAGCACCAGCCGCGTGAGCGGGTCGAACTCCACCAACCCGCAATCCAGCATCTGCCCAAAGGCCGCCGCATCGTGGGCCAGATAAGCCTTGGTCTCCCCGGTGGACAGGCTCCCGTCCCAATCCAGCGCCGTCAGCGTGTCGATCTGGCGCGCCGACAAGTGCGGCCTCAAGCGATCAGGCACCAGCAGAGGCCGCTCGAACTGCACCCAAAAGAACCACGCCAGCAGCGCAAACCCCACGGCCGTCTCCGCCACAGGATACAGCAGCAACCCCAGAAACAGGGCCAGAATACCCATGGCCCCGGCGATTCCCCGCTGGAACGCCCCACGCGTCAGCACGAGCATCGCCAGCAGCAGCAGGTAGGCCGACAAGATCGCACCCCACAGCAGAAATCCGGCAACTCCACCCAGCAGCCACAAGCTCCCCACCGTCCGCGCCGCACTGGTCAACAACTCGCGCATCGGTTCCGGCAACGCCGACACCGACAGGTTCGGACTCAGCAACCCCGACAGCGGCACCACGAGCACCAGACCCAGTGTCACCAACACCGGCATCTGACTCCGGCGGCGCCAATCCCCCAGGATCCGAAGCTGGAACAGCAGGCACATCACCATCAGGATCACCCCCGGCACCGAGGCCACCAGCGCCCAGGCGCTGCGCTGCCAAGGCCAACCCATCCCTTCGCACAGGAAAAAACCCGCCGCCAACAACAGCCCAATCCGGAACAACAGCTCGGACATCGACAATTCCAACGACGCCACGTCGCCAGCCGGTTCTCCGCCCAACAAACGACCCGCGCCCCCCGCGCCGGAGGGGAGCTGCCGCCGTTCGGAATGTTCAGTTCCCCCCATCACAACCTCCATCCGTCATCCTGCGGACTTCATAGTCACCAAGTCCCATTGGGCGCATCATGAACCGGAGTCCCTGCCCGGCCCGTCCAAGTGTTCCGGTCCGCCCCCGTATACGGCAGGGAGTAGCCGTTGATCGCCTTGTTCATCTGGCGAATCCGGTGAGTAAACCTCTCCACCTGGATGGCCGGCTGACCGGGGCTGATGGGCTGGGCGTCGAGCCACCCCTCCCGCGTTGTCACCCACCTCAGGCCTTGTTGGTACAAAGCCCGCGCCGTCCGCAGCCGCAGCCGGTCCCGGAAGTACGACCCTGCCGCCTTCTCCTCCTCCGCGCCGAACCGCTCATACCGCTCGGCCAACTTCATGCGGATCCGCAGGTGCGGCCCTGTCATGGGCAGATCCGCCAGCAACTGCCTCAGCCTGTCCGTATGTATCCGCAATGATTCCGCACTCCCCCCGTGCAGCCGGAAGATCAGTTCCGCCTGCATCAGCCGCAGGTAATCCCGCATTGGCCGCTGCCGGGAATCGCCGGCAAACACCGGTTCGAGCACCCGCACCTCTTCCAACAGCTCGCGACTCCCCTCTCCCGTCTCCACCCGGGCGATCGCCCGGAACGCCCGCACGGCAGGATGAGCCGCCAGCTCCTTGTCCAGGGCCCCGATGGTCACCAGAATCCCCGGCCAGTCCTCCCGAGCCATCATTCCTTCCAACCGCGACACCAATTCGCGCGCGGCCGAATCCATTTGTGCCGTTTCGACCGGCGGAGCCACCCCCGTCAGGGGCCGATGCTCCACCAGATCCGGCGACTGGGGAACTTGCTGCGTCGTCGCCATGCGGAAGCCCACATACAGCAGGATGACCAGAACCGGCACCGCGGCCTTCAGCCACGACCCCGCCCACGGCGGAAACTTCGGCGGAGCTGGTGGCTGCAGGGGCACCTGAGCCTTCGACCCCCGGTCCCCGGCCCGAGCCAGTACCGCTTCCCAAGAGGTGTCCTCCTCCCGGGGCGCAGGCAACATTTCGGCCGCCACCTCTTCGGAGTCTTCCTCCAAGGAATCCCATCTAGGGACGTTGCTGTCAGGGTCGGGAGTGGGGCGTTCCTCGTCGCTCATGCTTGGGATAGATGCCAACACCGTTCCACAGAATCAAGCGACATGGACGCCCCACCCGTTTTCCTCTATTCACTCCCTGATGTCCCTATCCCGGCACCAACAAAAGCACCCCGGCCAGATGACCGGGGTGCGTTGAATGCGGGTTTGTCCAGCTTCGATCAGCGCTTGCTGTACTGCGAGCGCTTGCGGGCCTTGTGGAGGCCGGGCTTCTTGCGTTCCACCGCGCGCGGGTCGCGCGTCAGATAGCCCGCCTTCTTCAGAGCGAAGCGGTTGCCGGGGTTCACGGTCAGCAGGGCGCGGGCGATGCCGTGGCGGATCGCCGTGGCCTGGCCAGCCGGACCGCCGCCGACGACGTTGACAATGATGTCAAACTTCGAGGCGTTGTCCGTCGCCACCAGCGGCGCACGCATCACCGTGTCCAGCGTCGGGCGGTCGCCGAAGTACGACTTCCAGTCCTTGCCGTTGACGATCATCTTCCCCTTGCCGGGGCGCAGGTACACACGGGCGATGGCCGTCTTGCGGCGTCCCGTGCCAAGGTATTGTTCCAGCTTCTCCGCCATGAATCAGGTCTCCGTTGGGAGGAAGAGTGATGAGTGAAGTCCGAAGGCCAGAGCGTCCGAGAAACCCGCTTTATCCTTTATCCTTCATCCTTAAGCCTTGATTGCTCAATCCTTCGCGCGCACTTCGCGGGTCTTGATGACCACCGTCTCGGGCTGCTGGGCCTCGTGAGGATGATCGGGGCCTGCATAGATGCGCACGTTCTTGTTCAGAACCGCGCCGAGGCGGTTCTTTGGCAGCATCCCGTGGATGGCCTTGCGCAGGATCTCCGTCGGATTCTTCTCCAGCAACTTCTCCGGAGTCGTCTCCTTCAGGCCCGTGCGGAACCGGGAATGCCAGTAGTACTTCTTGGTCGTGGCCTTGTCCCCCGAGAAGATCGCCTTCTCCGCGTTCACGACCACCACGTGGATCTTGGGGTTCAGATGCGGCGTGTAGTCGGCCTGCATCTTTCCGCGGATGAGCTTGGCCACGCGCGCCGCCAGACGGCCCACGATCAGGCCCTCCGCGTCGACCACGTACCACTTCTCGTTGATTTCATTGACGTTCGGGACCGTCGAACGTTGTGCGATCATCTTTCCGGCTCTCTGGGGGGCACCCGCCATGCGGGCGCCACGGAATGGGGCATATTTTGAGCCCGAACGCCCCGAGGCGGGGCGAAAGGGACGGGGAGTCAGTCAGACCCCGCCCCCGCGGTCAAGGGTTTTGAGCAGGGACCTTTCACCGCCCCTCAAAACACCGTCAGCACATCCGGCACCGGGTCCGGCACCACATTCTCGATGGTGTAGGCATCCGACCCCGTCGGTGCCGCCATCGCGTTC
>CAZVAQ010000043.1:0-23821 GCA_964625145.1 uncultured Candidatus Sumerlaeota bacterium | reverse complement strand
CGCCCCCGCCATTCATGCTCGAGCATGGCCATGACATGGAAGTCGCACCACTCACCATCGTGGCGCATGGCTTGGCGGAGCAGGCCTTCGTGCTGGAAGCCGCACTTCTCGTAGGCGCGGGCGGCGGCGGCGTTGCCGGTCCAGGTCTTCAGTTCGATGCGGTGCAGGTTGAGCACGTCGAAGCCATAGGCGAGCATGAGGTTGGTGACCTCGATGCCATGGCCATGACCGCGCTGGGCCGCGTCGCTGATGCAGATTGAATAGATCGCGTAGCGGCTGATGTAATCAATGCGGTGGAAGGCGGTGACGCCGATGGCGCTATCGTCTTCCCTCAGCGCGATGATGAAGGGGATATAGTCGGCACCGGGTTTGTAGAGCTCGGCGATGCGATGCTCCTGCGCATGGAGGGAGACGGGGACATTGGTGAAGAAGGTGACGCGCACGTCGGGATCATTGTTGCAGGCGGCGACGACGGGCGCGTCGGCGGGTTCGATGGGGCGGAGATAGGTGCGCTCTCCGACGGCGAAGGCATTTCTCATCGGGCGTTTCTCATCGGGCTTGATCCTTGGGCGGCGCGGGGCGGAGCGTGGGGGCTGTCTGTTGCTCACATTTCATCAGGCCGCGTGCCGAGCGCGAGGGTAATCGGCTCCGGCGGCCGTCCAGGATACTTTCCATGCTTCGCCATTTTGCTTCCCTGTGCCTGTCGGCGTTGCTGTGCGCCTCGCTCGGCGGGTGTTCGCTGCGCCCATTGGATCCCAATGTTGTGGACATCTCCACCGAGCCGATGATCCGCGTGCGGATTGCCTACACGGTGCCGGAGATCAACGTGGTGCCGCCGGCGGGGACGGCGTTGATGCTGTTGAGTGACGCGAGCAACCCGGTCGTGCCGGTTGGGGCGGGGGAATGGACTTTCTCCGTGCGCGACGGTCTGGTGCAGGCGCGTTCGGAGGATGGGCAGCACACGCTGCTGGGCGAGCGGATCCGGCTGGAGGGCGCGGCGCGCACGGAGCCGATTCTGGTCAAGCAGGTGCCGGTCGGCGTGGGTTGGTGGTGGGAGAACCGTCAGGACCGCAGCTATGAGGGGGAAATGACCTTCAGCGCCAAGGAGGATGGGACGCTGGACGTGATCCTGGCGCTGCCGACGGAGGAGTACCTGCGCGGAGTGGTGCCAGCCGAGATTGGCGAGACGGCGCCGATGGAAGCGCAGCGCGCCCAGGCCGTGGCGGCTCGGTCGGAGACAATGACGGCGCTGACCGAGCGCACCTATGCAGGACCCGGCTATGACATCTGCGCCGATGTGAACTGCCAGGTGTTCGCGGGCTCCTCGCGCTATCGCGATGTGACCGACGCGGCGATTCGCGACACGCGAGGGATGATCCTGACCTATGATGGCAAGCCGCTCCCCGCGTACTATGCCTCCAACTGCGGTGGTTACTCGGAGGATGTGGCCAATGTGTGGCCCAGCCGTGAACGCGGAATCCCGACGTGGCGCGCGCATCCGGATGGCAAGGGTGGCGAGGGACGCGACCTGACCGATGAAGCCACCATGCGCGAATGGATTGAGACGCGGCCGGAAGCGTACTGCAACGGTGACTATCATCCGAACCTGCCCGATTGGACGAAGAGCGGCTATCGTTGGGAGCGCGAGGAAACGCAGGAGAACCTGTCGGCGATGGTGGCGGAGAAGAAGGACATCGGGCGGGTGCTGCGGATCGAGCCTCTGGAGCGCAGCGCGGGCGGGCGATTGATCCGCGTGCGTTTCGTTGGCGAAAAGGGAACCTACGAAACGGGTCCCGAGCTGGCAATTCGCCAAGTGTGGACGCCGCCCCTGCGCAGCGCGGCGTTCATCGTGGATCCCGTTGGAGATCCGGACCGGCCCGACGCGTTCCGCATTCGCGGCGCGGGATACGGTCACGGCGTGGGCATGTGCCAGGTGGGCGCCATGGCGCGCGCACTGGAAGGACAGACGTACGAGGAAATCCTGGCGCACTATTACCGCGAAGCAAAGGTGGTGCAGGCCTACAAGTAACGACTTCCGGTTCAAACGGAAGATGTGAGGTTCCCCGCGATTCGGACCGCCGGCCCGGATCTCGCCTTTGATCATTCCAGCGATTGATCAAGGGAGAGATCCTCCGCCATGTCCGACATTCGCCCAACGATCGTGTGGTTTCGCCGGGACTTGCGCCTGGCCGACAATCCGGCGCTGGCCGAAGCCGTGGGAACTCCCCGCCGCCGAGCGCCAACCGATCAACTATCCCGATCCGATTGTCGATCACGCGCAGGCGCGCGCCGCGGCGTTGCACGCGTTGGAAGTGATCAAGAAGAAGGTGTAGGCGCGATCAGCCTTCGCCGCTAAGCGTGACGGGCGGAACGGTGTCGGCGCGGGGGCGGCGGATTTCCTCGGCGGTCATGCGCGAGGAAGTGCGGAGGAAGTAGCGCTCGAAGGCCTTCACCACATCCGGGTCGAAATGCGTGCCGCTGGCCTTCTTGACGCGGGCGAGGGCCTCCGCCGGCGTGACGGGTTTGTTGTAGGAGCGCTGTGACGTCATGGCGTCGAAGGCATCCGCCAGCGCGAGAATGCGACCCTCGATGGGACAGTCCTCGCCCTTCAGGCCGTCGGGATATCCCTCGCCATCCCAACGTTCGTGATGGCCGCGAATCCACGGCAGGATGTCGCGCAGATAGAGGATGGGCGAGAGGATGCGTTCGCCGATCTCGACGTGCATCTTGATGTTGCTGTATTCGGTGTCGGTCAGGGAGCCGGGCTTGTTGATGATGCCATCCTTGATGGCGATCTTGCCGATGTCGTGCAGGTCGGCCGCCATGCCGAGCTTGGCAACATGCTCGGCGGAAAATCCCAATTCGGCGGCGATGCCCATGGCGTGTTGCTTCACGCGCTGCGTGTGCCCCATGGTGTAGGGATCCTTGGCCTCGATGGCGTTGACCAGGGATTGCAGCATCTGGGTGTAGCTTTCCTGGAGGACATCGCACAGGCGGCAGTTGTCGAGGGCGACTGCCGCCTGGTTGGCAAAGGCAGTGACGATCTCCGCGTCGACGGTGCTGTAGATGACCGCTTCCTCGCGGTTGTCGAGGTAGAGCGCGCCGAGGACCTTGTCGGCAACGACCAGCGGCGCGCACATGACGGACTTCACCTTGAAGCCGACGATGGAATCGCTGGCGGAGAAGCGCGCGTCATGGCTCGCGTCGTTGGCGATGAGCGTGCGTCGTTCGGCGACGGCCTGGCTGAGGACGGTTGTGCTGACGGTTGTCTTCAGGTCGCGGTGGCCTTCGCGGTCGGAGGCGAAGTGCGGGACGAACTTCTCGTTCTCGTCGCGCAACAGGATGACCAGGTTCTCCGCACCGTCGAAGACATCGAAGAGGGAGCGGCCGATGACCTCGACCAGCTCCTCGACAGGCAGCAGGCGCGACATCTGGGTGGTGACTCCGAACAGGGCCTTCACGCTGTCGAGCAGGCGGCGCGTCTTGGCGAGCTCCAGACGACCGGCGGCCGAGTCCGAGTTCGTCCGGTTGTCCAGCTCGAACAACGCGGTCACCTTCTCCGCGATGGAGTCGAGACTGACATCGGCGATGTCGACGGAGGAATGGACGACGGATTCGCCGGTGGTGAAGCTGATGCTGCGGAAGTCGGTGTTCTCGAGAAGATGAATCTCCGAGAGACCAATGGTGAGGACATCCCCGGGCTTGAGGATGGCGCGTTGCGCGGGCTCACCGTTGAGCAGCGAGCCATTGGTGGAGTTGTTGTCGCGAAAGATGATCTCGTCGCCGCGCACCTCGAGGAGCGCGTGGATGCGGGACACCTTTGGGTCATCGAGCTTGAGATGACAGGTCAGGTCGCGGCCGATGATCATCCGCGGCGGCGTGAGGGGCACCGTGGTGCCCTTCAGGGGACCAGTGCGGAAGTTGAGGATGATGTCTGTGAGGTAGTCCTGCATGGCCGCAGCGCTTTCGCGTGGCGGAGGTTGTCCCGGGGCGCGAAGCCGCAGGGTGCCATTCCCACCCGTTCACCTGCCACTGTAGAGGAGACAGTCTTCGGGTGGGCGGCACTCTGCAAGCGCAATCGCAACAGGAAGTTGCCGCCGCGGGAGTCAGGCTCCCGCCGCGGCTGCATCACCCTTGATGAAGGACCCGTGCAGGCCTACGGCGCCGCGGATGAGGGCGACGCGACCCGTGCGGGCAAGCTCCAGAATACCGAAGGGCTCGATCATGTTCAGGAACGTCTGCAGCTTCTCCTGATGACCGGTGATCATGTAGGAGAGCGTGTCCTGCGTGATGTCGATGACCTTGGCCTTGAAGATGTGACCGACTTCAAGGAGCTCGGTGCGGCGACCGGCCGGGATGGAGACCTTGACCAGGATCAGCTCCCGGTCGATGTACTCGCCCGTCTCGGTCAGGTTCTGGACCTTGATGACCTCGATGAGTTTGTTGAGCTGCTTCTGGATCTGCTCGACCGTGCGGTCATCACCGCGCACGACGACGGTCATGCGGCTGATGCTGGGGTCATGAGTGGTGCCGACGGCCAACGAGTCGATGTTGAAGCTGCGAGCGGCGAACAGGTTGGAGATCCGCGCCAATACCCCGAAACGGTTCTCTACCAGCACGGAGATCACGTGACAGGACTCGTGTGGGGTACCGTTGGGTGAAGCAGACATGGATCCGGCTCCTTTTGCCGTGAAATGAACCAGCAGAGGGAGCCCCCCGCCCCCCCGGAGGTCAATGGGAAGGATAAAGGATGAAGGCTAAAGACTGAAGGATGAAGGATAAACGAAGAGACTTCCAGCGCCGGACTCTACTTTCGGCCCCCACCCAAGTCATCCCTGACGTGAAGCTCTTATCAGTGTCCTCCAGCCTGAAGACCGTCCTTCATCCTTCATAATTCATAATTCATCCTTCATAATTCATAATTCATCCTTCATAATTCATAATTCATAATTCCCCCTTTATCCTTCCCTCACATCACTCCCGTGCCGGTGCCTTCGGGGGGCGTGATTTCGGCGACGGCGTCGATGCAGATGCGCGCGCCCTTTGGCAGGCCGGCGACCTGAACGACAGTCAAGGCGGGAGGCAGGAAGAAGAATGTCTCCTTCGCCACCTTCTCGTAGGCGGGCAGGTCGGCAAGGTCGGTGAGGTATAGGTTCACCTTCAGGATATGCGACATCTGGCCCCCGCACGCGTGCATGAACTCGGTCAGGTGCTTCATGACGGTCGCGACCTGCTGCACGGGATCGGGGCCGACGACTTCAAGAGTCTTTGGATCCAACGGAAGTTGGCCGGCGAAATGGATCGTGTTGCCGTACTTGATGGCCTGGCAATAATGCCCGATGGGTCCGGGTGCCTTTTCGGCCCAGATGGAGACTTTCTCTGGCATGATCATCATCCTCCCGTGGAGTTGACGCGATCCTGCGCATTTGTGGCGGACGGGGCAACAGAATCGGACACTTGGGGCGGCTGAACCGCGCCCAGCAAACTGTCCAACACGGTCTCCATGATCATCGCGCGGGCGCGGGAACCGGAGATGGATTCGAACGGGACGCTGAGGAGGATGGTGCTGTCGGTCTTGATGGCGGCGGCGGAGCCTGATTGTTCTGCGCCGTCCAGCAGATACAAGGAAGCCGCGTTGCCGACGGTTGCAAACACATCGGCCTCCTTCACGGGATAGACGCCATCGTCTTCCTCGCCGAAGCGGAAGATGTCGGCACTACGGGCTGCCTTGAGCGTGCCCTGTCCCTTCGCCCGGCCGGTGCGGCGCGCGCCAAAGACCTCGGCCAGGAACTTCGTGCCATCTGCCGTAGCGGACAGGTCGGTGCCGATGTCGGTGCCGCTGGCGAAAACCACACCGCCGCCCGCGATGAATTCGCGGACCAGGGACTGCTCGGTTTCGTCGAAGGTGCGCTCCGTTGTGGATTCCTTGCCAAGCGCCCAGATCACCATCTTGTAATCGGACAAGGGGACGTGGCCGGCAATGACGGCGCCGTTGCTGGCGGAGTCGAAGTCCTCGCCGATTTGTGCCAATGCGGCGGCGTGCTGGCGCACGTAGTTGAACGCGTTCATGCGCGACAGGATTCCGCGCTCAACGCCGTCTTCCTCGATGATATTGAGGCCGCGATCAAGGCGGTTGAAGCCGTTGACGAAGAGAATGCCGGGCCTGTCGCGCAGGGATTGGCGCACGGCGAGTGTCTGCGTGGGCTTTGACTCGCCACCGGCGTTGGTCGCGGTGACGCGATAGTAGGCGACTTCGCCCGGGACGATGGTGCGCGCGCGGAAGCTGGTCTCGCGCACGTCGAATCCGTTGTCGAACCCAAGTCCGTTCAGCGAACGATACACGCGATAGCCCGTGGCGCGATGGCCAAGGGTCGTGGTGCCGTCGGTGTCATGCGGCGGCGCGTCCCACGCGATGGTCACCTCGCCGCGGCGGTTTGTGGTGATGCGCAGATTGGTTGGTGTCTCCGGCGGATAGGTGCTCGTCTTGAAACCATCGACGTGTTGGGAATAATAATCGATGAGGCCCTGCATGAACCCCCGTGCCGCCGCATCGCGGAAGCGCGGTTCAAGGATGGCCGCCGCGTCGTCGGGGTTGTCGTGGAAGCCATTCTCCACCAGCAGCGCGGGCATCTTCGGATTGGGTTGCGGGTTGGTCTCGCCGAGCCAGCGCGTCACCTTGCCGACGTCCTCCCACTGCGGATCCCAATCCTTGCGCATGACGTTGATGACGCGGTCGTGGACGGCGTTCGCCAGTTCAACACCGCCGGGATAGCCGGAGAAGTCATCGTGCGGCCCCCAGGGGTACTCGCCATAGATGTACGTGGAGAGTCCGCGTATCTGGTGATCGACGCTGGCGTTGGTGTGCCAGGCGACATAGATGCTGCCGTTCTTCTCCCACGACTCGCTCTCCCACTGCGCCCACAGGGGCATGGCCCATACCTGGTTGAATCGCACGGTCGTCTGCGTGGGATCAAAACCCATGAAGAGCGAGTAGGTGTGGCCGGATTCCTCCCAGCGCGGCTTGCCGCTGACAGGCGGTGCCTCGCCTTCCAGATTGGGGAAGCGCTCGCTGCGTCCCACGGAAAGATCGCCCACCCCCCCGCCGAAACGAATCGCCGGCGCGACGATCGCATCGCCCGCGGACGTGGATTGGTTCGGGATCACGACGGAGCCGCGCACGTCGTTGCTCCCCGCATCGAACCAATAGGTGCCGAGATATTTCCACGTGTGGCCGTCGCGGTTGAGATCCTGCTGCCACACTGTTGTGCCGCCGGTGTGGTTGATGATGATGCGTGCGTCGGTGGCGGTGTCGCGGCGCGGATGCGCGCGATACCATGCATAGACCGCATAGTAGCCATCGGCGGGAATCTCGGGGGTATAGGTGACGCTGGCGGTGTCGACGCCATTGACGGCGCGGGTCCAGCGCAGCTTGCCGTTGTAGGCGCCGGCCGCTTCGATTTCCTGCCACTCGCCGCGCTCGGTGTAGTTTGCTCCGCCGGGTTCGACGATGACCATGTTCGTTTGCATGTCGCGTTCGCGCGTCACATACACGCGCGCGCCGGCGTTTTCCAAATACGGCAGCAGGTACTGCAGCACCGACTCCGCGTTGCTGTGGTCCTCGACAACGCCATGGCTGTTGCCGCGCTGAGTCAGCCACCCATTGTTGGACGAGTAATACCACCCGTGTCCGGGACTGACGAAGATCGACGCGCCGGAGAGCGCGCCACGCCGCATGGCTCCCGTCTGGGGATCGTTGTGCGGTTCGGGAAGCTGGGCGTTGACAGGGCCAGCGGAAAGCAGGGCCACAAGCGTGGACACGACAATGGCAGGGAGTCGCATGAGCGGTCACCGTTCGGAATTTGGACACGTTGCCGGACACAGATGACCGGGAGGAGACCGGGCGTCAACCGGAGGGGGCGGGCTGCGATGAGTCGCCCCCCTGGACCGGCAGCACCAACCGCGCGGTGGTTCCGGTGCCGGGGCGGCTTTGCAGTTCGAGGGTGCCGCCAACGGCTTCGGCCAGGCTGCGGCTGAGGGACAGGCCGAGGCCGGTGCCCGTCTCGCGGGTGGTGAAAAAGGGGTCGAACACGCGGGCCAGGGTGGCGCTGTCCATGCCGGGGCCGTTGTCCGTCACTTCGGCGATGGCGATGCGGCCCTCGCGAAGGACGCGCACGCGGATGCGGCCGGCGCCGGAATTGCCCAATGCCTCCTGGGCGTTGCGCAGCAGGTTGAGCAGGACTTGGCGGATGCGGTTGTCGCCGAGCGGAACGAGAATCGGATCGGGCGGCGCCTCCACATCGAGCTGCATCCCGGCGGGGAGCCCCTTCTCGAAGAGACGGGCGGTCTCGACGGCCGCGCGGGCGAGGTCCGCCGGTCGGGCATTCCTGGTCCCGGATTCACCGCGCGTGAAATCCAGGAACTGGTCCGTGAGATCGCGCAGGCGACGCGTCTCGGCGCGCAAGTCGTCGGCCACCTGTTCCAGATCCGGACGGGTGGGATGATCGGCGAGCTTGGGTAGGAGCGCGCGCAGTTCCTCCGCCGTGAGCGCGAGGATCCCGAGTGGATTGCGGATCTCATGCGCAATGCCGGCGGTGACGGTGCCGAGCGCGCGCAGGCGATCGGATTGCTGCGCGATGCGTTCGGCATCGGTCGCGCGCTTGATGAGCGACGACAACAGCCACCAGACGGCAAGAATCAGCACGGTGGTGGCGAGCGTTGTCCAGAATGTGCGGCGGGCGATGCGGCGATAGGGCCCTTGGATGCCGGGATCGGTCCGCAGACGCAGGAGACCGACGACGCGTTGCTCGCCTTCGCCATCGGTTGTGAAGAGCGGCTCGTACACGCGCTTGCCAAGCGGCGACGGACGACGGCTGCTGCTGGCGGTGACGCCTTCGGCGGCTTGAAGAATCAACTCGCGGTCGGCGAGATACTCCTCATGGGGAAGCGGCTCCAGGCGATAGCCTCTTCGATCGATGATGATCCAACCATCGGGGGACAGGAGCGAGATGTCGAAGGATTCCGCGCGGTCGGAAGCGGAGCTGACGGCCTCGGCCAGGGCCTCGCCAGAGAGGGTGTCCTGGTAGCTCGCCAACAGGAGCAGGTCGGTGGTGCCGGAAACATCATCAAAGGAGATGGTGAGGGGGAAGAGCGTGTCTTCCGGCAAGGCGCCCGCGATGACGGCCGCCGTCGATTCGAGACTGTCCTCGAGCAACCGCTCCTGCGTGCTCGCCATGTGCAGGAACATCGCGCAACTGCCCAGGTTTGCCAGCAACAGCAACAACGCCAGAATCCCCACCGCCATTCGCGCGGCGACACCAGTGGTACCAAGGCGGGAAGGGAGGGAGAGCATGGGGAAGAGTGAAGGGGGAAGGATGAAGGATAAAGGATGAAGGCTAAAGGATAAAGAGCGGAATGGCGTGGATGGTCGTGTGGGGAGCGAATCAGTGCGTGGCAACCCGGAACTCTCTCGCAGTTTCCATGGCTCCCTGGTGGATGTCGCGCATGGGGTCCTTGTAGCCGGTGGAGCGGAGGCGGGTGATGTCGGCGACAGTGCGGGTTTGGTATTGGGCCATGAGGGCTGCCGGTGGATCGATGAGGGCGAGGCGCGGGTTGGGGATGCCGAGGACTTCACGAGCTGCTGCTTGCACACCTTCTGCCAATTCGCGCCAGGTGGTCTCGCGACCGGTGCCGACGTTGAACAGGCCGGTGGAGTGCACGGCGTCGAAGGCCAGGTGGATGGTCGCGTTGACGGCATCGTCCACATGGATGAAGTCGCGCGTCATGTCGAGCGTGCCGCGGAAGAGGCGTATCTCACCGTGGGCGAGCATCTGCTCCAAGCCTTGCGAAACCATGCTGGCCATGGGGCCTTTATGCTTCTCGCCGGGGCCATAGACGTTGAAGTACTTGAGCCCCGCGGCACCGGCGAAGTCATGCCTCGCGAGCCATCCGTCGAAGATCATCTTGGACCACGCATATCCATTGAGCGGACGCAGGAAGCGTTCGTTCCCTTCGCGGAATCCGTTCGAGCCATCGCCATAGGTCGCGGCGCTGGAGGCGTACACAAAACGAACGGCGGGATTGGCGATGCGCACGGCTTCGTACAGCAGGGCGGAGAAGGCGAAGTTGTTGCGGAAGAGGTAGCCGGCGTCCTCCTCGCGGGTGTCGCTGCATGCGCCAAGATGGTAGACAACGTCGAAGGATCCGAGATCCGCGGCGAGCAGCTCCGCATGATCGCGCAAGGCGCCCGCCAAGGCGGGGGACGGAATGGAATCCATGTCCACGAGCGCCGCGACATCGAGCAGTTCACAGTCCGCCCCGAGCAGATTGCGCCATTTCCCCGAGCGGCCGAGGATGTCAGCGGCGACAACGTTGCGATGACCCAACGCGTTCAGCCGGCGAACGAGGCGGCTGCCGATGAAACCCATCGCGCCGGTGACGAGAATGCGTGGTGTGGAGGAAGTCATGTGCCTTAACCGTGTGGAGTATGTTCGTAGTCCGGCTCACCGGCCGGTGAGCACTGTTGCCTGTGCTTCGCCATGGCGGGCGAGGGTGATGGCGAACACGCGCACCTTCGCATTGCGCGGCAGGGTCAACGACTTCACAGGCTGCGCCAGCGCCACGCTGTTGCGGAAGAGAAAGCACGGCGCGTAAACCACATCGCGGTCGGGATCGCCGATGTGATGATGCGATCCGACCCAGGCGAGCGGTGGACTATCCAGGAGCGGGTCGGACCCGCGATTCTCCGATGCGTCGCGCAACCTGCGACTTGCGAGCTGGGTTCGCAGATCAGACAGGGGAGCGCGCCAATCCGCCACCGCGATCAACACCGGCTCATCATCCAGCCAACAGTAATCGCGCACGTTGCCATCCACGCAAGCGGCAAGCAGGTGCAGCGTGTCGAAGTCCCCATCAGGCAAGTCAATGCGCTGGCCCGCGCAAACGAGAGCGTTCACCTGGCCGCGTCCTGCGCGCCCGATGCGAAACTCCACGCCATCGGTGCGCAGCACGGCAGGGATCTGCTCTGCTGGATAGGAGCGTCCGCGGTCAAAATCCCCCGCACTTCTGTCCGCGTCGTAACTCATCGCGCAGATGTCGAACGGAACATCCACGGGTTCGCATCGCGGCGTGGCAACGCGCGTGGATGGTTCGGCGAGCTTGATCGCAAAGGCGCGCTGGCGATGACGCGTCAGGCGGAAGTGCAACCTCCCGTCGAGCAGTTGCGCCTCGCCAAGGTCCGATTGCTTGAGAGGCTCCTCCTGCCCGTTGACTTCGCGCGCGGCGACAATCGGCGCGGCAAGCGACAACACGGCATCGTCGACTGCACTGCCGCCGGTTTCCTGCACGCGCACGATGATCTCCCCGCTTTCCTCTGCCTTCTTGATGGCGGCGATGCGCACGCCATCGCTGGCACGGGCAAACGAGAATTGCCGCCCCAGGCGACCATCGGAGGCGACGGCCTTGAATGCCTGCAGCGGCTGGCTGAACCGCTCCGCCACATCCGGCACGCGCCCCGCGCGCCAATCACCCGCGTGTCCCATGATGGCAAAGCGAATCGAGTGATGGCCGTGGTCGAGCGTTGCCTGGTCCTGGAAATAGTCCGTGAAGGTGGTTCCGCCGAGACGGCACTTGAAGCCGCGCATGCCCGGAGTGTGCAGCATGGTCAGCCGCAACATGCCCTCGTCTGGATGATCCCATCCATACTTTCCATCGGACAGGATCGCCACGCCAAAGTTGCCCGATTTGTCCGTGATGCCGGCCCACGAGAGCGCGGGGACCTCGTGCAGGCGTTCGTGATTGATGCCGCGTTCGATCACGCCAAGGCCAAGGTCATAGGTGGCCTTCTCATTTCGCGCGGCGACGGGGAACGCTGCCTTGAGCAACGAGGCCCTTGCATTCCAGTTCACGGAAACCTCGATCTCCACCCGATCGCCAGCATCGCCCGCGCTCAATGTGATGAACTGGGTGATGGTGACGGATTCGGAACGGCTTGTGACGGACAGACCCACCTGCGTGGGTGTGTTCCCTTGGCGGCGAATCTCCGCAGGCCCGCGAAGTATCTCGCGCGGCGGGCGGGAGATGTCGCCATATTCGATGGTCCATGCGGGCCATTCGCGAGGCGCGTGATCGAGAACCTGAAACTGGATTGGCGCGGAAAGCAGTTCGCGTTGCAGACGTTTGTCGTACAGCCGCGAAATCTGCCCCGACTCGTTGATCTCGACACGATAGAACGCGTTCTCCAACCAATTGTCGCCCCGGCTCAACTCGCTTGGAGTCTCGACTTCTCCCGGCTCCAATCGGTAGACGGCCAATCCATTTGCGGGCACACGGGCGAGGAAATGAATCACTGTGGACATGCCCGGTGCACCCTGCCATGACCACATGGGAACCGCGTCGCCGTCAGGCCCCACCATGCGCCAGCCTCCCGCTGATTTTTCGCCACGGTGCATGATCCGCACATGATCCTGCCGCTCGAAACCGCAAGGGTTGTAGACGACATAGGGCACGCCATGGGTGCGGGTATCCAGCGCCGCAGCCATCACACCGATCGACGCCTTCAGCACGCCGCTGAATTCGTTCAGCGAGATCGCCTCGTCGTTGTAGGAGAGCTCGTAGGCCTGCGGAATGCACGTGCCGGGCAGGATGTCATGCATCTGGTTGGCGAGGAAACGCACCCACGCGCGGGTGAGCTTCTCGCGCGGGTACTCCTGGCCACCGAGCCAATCCGCCACCACGGCGGCGCGCTCCGCCGCGTCGGCGAGGAACTCGTTGCGACGGTTGAGCTCCTTCATGACGGCGTTGGAGGTGTACGTTCCGGCACCATGCTCGATCAGGAGCAGCTCGTTGTTCCATCGCGGAAGCTGCGCGATCTGCTCGTCCGTCAACGTGCGGCACAACAGGTCCGCCGGTGCGCTGATGACGCGGATGGGGCCGTCGGACGCCATGCTCTTCTCGAGCCATTCGACGCTGGCCTTGTCCGGCGCGCCGCCCGTGTCGCCGAGGCCGAAATACTTGAAACCGACTTGCAGGCCGCTCTCCTCCGCGGTCTTGCTGATCGCGCCGATCCACTTCTCGTTGGTGGATAGGTCGTGATCGAAGCCGCGGGAATACTGCCCCGGGTTGATGCACGCGACGAGGCCCTGCCCATCGACTCCTTCCCAGAAGCCCACGGAAAAGGGAATGCCATAGGACGATCCCCATTCAAGTTTGGACGTCGAAAATCCCTTCAAGCCGCAATGCGCGGCGATGGAGGGAAGTGCCCAGCCGAAGCCAAAGCAATCGGGTAGAAAAATGTCGCGGCTGCGGAAGCCAAACTCGCGCGCGAAGAAGCCGTTGCCGTAAAGGATCTGGCGGACGAGCGATTCGGGAGAAACCGTGTTCACATCACCGGCATCGATGGATGAACCGCACGGCCACCAACGGCCGGCCGCAACGTACTTCTTCAGGCGCTCGTACTCGGCGGGGTAATACTCCTTCGCCATCATGTACCGATAGGCGCCCTCGAAGCTGAAGACGTAGTCGGGGTGCTCGTCGAACAGCTTGAAGTTGTCGCGCAGCGTCTTCGGCAGGTAGCGCTCGACGACGTCCCGGAAAGTCCAGCGCCACTGTGTATCAAGGTGGGATGTGGCCACGACAAACAGCGTCGGGGTCTTGGTGATGTCGGGGATGACAGGCAGGACGGCGGCACCGGGATGGGTAGTGGTCATGTGCGGATACGGATCCGGGGTCTTGGGGTGCTGTGACTAGTGCGCCAAGGACCGGCGCGCCGCAATCCCGGAAGCAGGGCCGGGGCCGCGGCATGGGTGGTCTTCCCTGTTGTGCCGCCCCCTTGCAATTCGGATGCTGGGCTCAATCATCTCGAATGCGAGGCGGCTCTTGCTCCAGGGGATCAAGCAATGGCGACCCGGTTCCAATGGGACCGTGCTCCTGGTGGCGTTGGCGCTGGTGGCCGCGTGGTTGCTGTATCCCAAACCACCGCGCGATGTCCGCGAAGAGGGCGTCACCGAGATTGTGTACTGGACAAATCCGGGACCGACGGCGGACGCCACACGCCCGGCCATCGAGGAATTCGTCCGCCGCAACCCGCAATATCGCGTGGTGATGGGGACAGCCACGGTGGCGGACACCACCGGCGACCCGACGCGGTTTCTGTTGAGCGTCGCGGGCGAGGTACCACCGGACCTGATCCTGTTCGACCGGTTTGCCATCGTGGAATGGGCAAGCCGCGGCGCGTTCACGGACTTGAAGCCATTCGTCGAGAGGGACCGTGACCGGCCGGACGGTGTGCACGAGGAGAACTTCTTTCCAATCGCGTGGAGCGAGGCGGTCTTCAATGGTGGCATCTACGCCATCCCCGCCGATGCGGACACGCGGGCGATGTACTATAACCATGACGCGCTGATTCGCGCGGGGTTTGTTTACGGCGCCGACGATCCCGATGTGATTGCGGGCAACGCGCGCGCAGGAGCACCGCGCCCGCCGAAGAGTTGGGAGGAGATGCTGCGCAAGCGCCTGCATGCGCAGGGACGCGCGGAAGCCAACGGCACGGTGACGGTGGAAGCCTTCACGCGGCGGCCGGGAGTGAATGGCGACGTCGCACCGGCCGCAGCGCCGGATCTGCATGCGGCCGGTGTGCGGGCGGGGGATGTGGTGGCCCTGGTCGCGGGGCAGTCCGTCTTTCGCGGACGCGTAGCCGTCATCGAGGATGCCACACGCCTGCGCATCGACCTGGCGCGCGAGCAGCCGCCGGGGACGAGTGCGCTTCCCGGTTTCGCGCAGGGACGCGTCGAGGTGAAGATCTTCGACCAGGAGAGCTATATCCCGCGGCTGACGCGCTTTCGCCAATCTGGTGAATTACAGGACGTGGCGATCGTGCCATTCTTGGGCAACAGTTGGCTCTACATGTACGCGTTTTCCAATGCCGCGCAGTTCATGAGCGAGGATGGCACGGAAGTCACGCTGGACAGCATCGAGATCGTCGAGGCGCTGGAGTGGGTGACGGACATGCACGATGCGATGGGCGGAGCGGACCGTGTGCGGTCGCTGCAGCAACAAGCCTCCGGACCCGGACCGCTGCATCCGTTCCTGTCCGGCCGCATCGCAATGATCATCGATGTGGATTATTTCCTGCGCTACATCACCGAATTCCGCCCGGACCAGCGCTTTGGCGTGACCGCGGCACCAATTCCCGAGCGGCGCATCGCGGAGGGGATGATACCGGTCGGCTGGGGCGGCGGCTGGGCGCACGCGATTCCCTCGACGGCGGAACACAAGGAGGCGGCGTGGGAGCTGCTGCGATGGCTCAGTTCCGTCGAGGCCTCGCAAATAATTGTCGAGGCGCAGGCTTCGCTGATGCGCGCGCAGGGATCGCAATTCTTCCCGCGTCTGCACGCGGACCATCGCATCCTGGAGTGGTACCAGCAACGCTATGTGCGCGACAATCCAGCGCTGTCGCCGGCATTGGTGGAATCCTATCAGACGTTCATGGATTTGATGGAGCACAGCCGCCATCGCCCCGTCACGCCGGTGGGAAATGTGCTGTGGTCGGAGCATGTGCGTGCGACGGAGACGGCCATCAGCCATTCGGCCACGCCCTACGAGGCACTCAATTACGGCAAGCGCCGAGTGCAGCGCCAGTTGGATGCCGTGCTGAATCCCCCGGATGGCCCGCTGGTCCCGTGGCAGTTGCTGATTGTATCGTATCTGGTCGCCGTGGCCTTGTTCGTTGGCGTGCTTGTATGGCGCCAGGAATGGCGCCACCGCGGGTTGGGCACCAAACGGCGCCGCTGGGTCGAGGGATACGTCTGCGCCTCGCCGTGGCTGCTCGGTTTTGTCTTCCTGTGGTGCGGGCCGATCCTGTTCTCGCTGGTCATCAGTTTTGCCTGGTATGACGTATTGAATCCGGCCCGGTTCATCGGCTTGGACAATTATGTGACCCTACTGGGAAGGCATTTCGACCCGGTCGTGGAGCGCACCGTCTGGTCCGATCCGCTGTTGTGGCGCAGTCTGGGCAACACGATGTTCATGGCGCTCCAGGTGCCGCTTGCGATGGCGCTGGGCCTGGGGATGGCGATGTTGTTGGACGCCAACATCCGCGGGATCGGTGTGTACAGGACCTTGTTCTACATGCCCGCCATCGTGCCCGCCGTGGCGGCGTTCATGTTGTGGTTCTGGATCTTTGATCCGTCGCGCGGATTGCTCAACTTCATGCTGCGCGGCGCGGGTGTGTCCAATCCACCGACGTGGTTGTTGGATCCATTGTGGTCCAAGCCGTCATTGATCCTGATGATGCTGTGGGGAACCGGAGCCAGCATGATCATCTGGCTGGCCGGATTGAAGGACATCCCGATCACATACTACGAGGCCGCCGCCGTCGATGGCGCGAACCCGGTGCAACGGTTCTTCCGCATCACGCTGCCGCTGTTGAGTCCCTACATCCTGTTCAACGCAATCATGGGCATGATCGGGATCTTCCAGATCTTCGAGCCGGCCTACATCATGACGCGCGGCGGTCCGGCGGATTCGACGTTGTTCTTCGCCTACAAGTTGTTCAACGAGGCCTTCCGCTACCTGAACATGGGCGTGGCCAGCGCCATGGCGTGGATCCTGTTCATCGTGGTGCTGGCGATCACGATGTTCCAGCTCTGGCTGAGCAAGAAGTGGGTGCACTATGGCAACTAGATCCCCACGTTCCAGCCCGCGCAAGCTGCTTGGTCTCGCCACGCGCCATGCGATGCTGGCCGCGGGTGGACTTGTGTTTTTGTTGCCGTTCCTGTGGATGGTTTCCACGAGCGCCAAGGTCCCGCGCGAGACGGCGGAGGACTCGCTCTCCTTCCTGCCGCTGGCGCCTGCACCGCAGGAGATGTCACCCTACCTGGCGCGTGACCAGTTCGCCCCCGCGCCGATCCCCGCCGATGTGGATGCGCATACGTGGAGCGAAGTCGTCCCGCGACTGGATCAATTGATCGCCGAGAAACTGACCGCATGGACGCCGGAGATTCCCACAGGCGGTGGAGAACCGGTCGCACCGGTCGATAAGGTGGTGCAGCGCGATCAGATGACAGCAGGCTTGCTGCATGTCTTGGGCCGGCGGCTGTCGGACAGCGCGCGCCAAGGGACAGCCGATGACATTCTTCACGACATGGAGCGATTGCTCGATGAAGACGTCATGCGCGAAACGTTTGATGCCATCTACCGCCGGTTCTGCGTGGGTGCCGTGCGTGTGCGCGATCGCGAGTTCAAGACACACGCGTTGGGGAGTGGCGACGGCTGGAGCGTGATCCAAGGCGACGCAACGCTGATTCCGCGCAGTGATGGCGGCGACGGCATCCGCGAAGTGCGCTACCGGCTGTCGCGGCCGGGCGACACGCTGGTGCTGCGCTTTGTGCCGACGGCGCTGGAAATGCCGCCGCCCGGTCACATCGACCGCGTGAACATTTCCTATCGCGCGGATGCCAGTTGGGCGCGCGTGGAGTTTCATGTCCTGCACAACGGCCGGCGTCACGTCGGGGCGCCGTCGACTTCGTTCTTCGAGCGACAATGGTTGGAGCAGGAACTGCGCTGGCCCGAGGGCGACAACGACCCGATGGCGCGACGAATCTTCGCCGTGCTGGATGACGCGGGACCGGCTCCGGCCGATGCGCCACCATTCGCCGTCGAGATGCATGTGACGCGTGCATCGGTGCCTGGTGCATGGATCAACAAGCTGACGCGCAACTATTACGCATGTTTCCGCGAGGTGCCCTACGCGCGCTACCTGACCACCAGCTTTGCGCTCGCGATCCTCAACATCGTGCTGGCCATCTTTTCATGCACGCTTGTGGGCTATGCGTTCGCACGCCTCGAATGGCCGGGGCGCGATGTGTTCTTTGGCATCCTTCTCGCCACAATGATGCTTCCGCCCCAAGTGACCATGATCCCGCAGTTCATCCTTTTCAAGGAAATCGGCTGGTACAACACGCTCCTGCCCCTGTGGGCGATGTCGGCGTTTGGCGTGCCGTTCTTCATTTTCCTCGTGCGCCAATTCTTCAAGAACATCCCCGGCGACTTGGAGGACGCCGCCCGCATCGACGGTTGCGGGTTCCTGCGGATCTACTGGCACGTGATGCTTCCGCTGGTGAAGCCTGTCGTGGCGACCATCGCCATCTTCACCTTCATGGCGTCGTGGAACAACTTCATGGTGCCGTTGATCTATGTGACCGACGAGCGCCTGTTTCCGCTCTCGCTGGGCCTGTTCAAGATGAGCCTGAACCTCGGCGGCGGTGGCGGCGACATTGGCTTGATGATGGCAGGCGCGTTCATGATGACGCTGCCGATCATCATCGTGTTCTTCCTGTGCCAGCGCAGCTTTGTGCAGGGCATTAGCTTGTCGGGAACGAAGGCATAGGCGGCGGGCAACTCCCATGGAGCGCCAAGCTCCTGCTTGGCCTGCCCACCATCCACGTTCAACACATCGGAATGAAGCGTGATGGTGCTTTGCCATGAGCCATGGGTGAACTGGCCAGGCAGACGAGCCTGGCGCTCCATGGTTCCAAGCAGTTCCACTCATCCCTTGCTGCGACGTGCAGCTTCCATCGCGAGGAACTTGCCGGTCAGGCTGGCGGGATTCGCGGCGATGGCCTCCGGTGGGCCCTCGGCCACGAGCTGTCCGCCCTGGTCCCCTCCTTCCGGCCCCAGGTCAATCACCCAGTCGGCGCGGCGGATCAGCTCGAGGTTGTGCTCGATGACGAGCAGCGAGAAGCCACGGTCGATAGCCTGGTCAAAGACTCGCAGCAGCACTTCAATGTCGGCCGCGTGCAGGCCCGTTGTCGGTTCGTCGAAGATCAACATGACGCGCCCGCCCATCTCACCCGCTTCGGCGAGGTGGCTCGCCAGCTTGAGACGCTGCGCCTCGCCGCCGGAGAGGGTGCTGGTTGCCTGGCCCAATCGCAGGTAACCCAATCCCACATCAGCCAAGGGTTGCAGCCCGCGAATCACGGCGCGTTCGGTCTTGAAGAGCTCCAACGCCTCCTCCACCGTCAGCTTCAGAATCTCCGTGATGTTGCGTCCCTGCCAATCCACATCCAGGATGTGCGGTTGGAATCGTGCACCGTCGCAAACTTCGCACACGACCTCGACATCGGCCAGGAACTGCATGTCGATGATCTGCCGGCCGGTGCCTTCGCATGTCTCGCATCGGCCGCCGGGGACGTTGAAGGAGAAGTCGCGGGCCGTGAGATTCTTGCGCCGTGCGGTGGACGATTCCGCCAGCAGACGACGGATGCCATCGTAGGCCTTCAGGTACGTGGCGGCGTTCGATCGGCTGGATCGGCCGATGGGCGATTGATCGATGAGGATCATGTCATCGATCTGGTCGAGGCCTTCGAGCTTGTTGATGCGTCCGGGCTCGGCATTCGATTCGCCGTTCTCGCGCCGGTAGTTGCCATGCAGGCACTTTGTCACCAGTGTGGACTTGCCCGATCCGCTGACACCCGTCACGCAGCACAGGACGCCCAGGGGAAATCGCACGCTCAGGGACTGAAGGTTGTTCTCCTGCGCTCCGCGGACGGTGATCCATCCGCGCGGTTCGCGCCGTCCAAATGCTGCCAGTTTTCTCGCGGACGCGGCGCGCGAGGCAGTCGTCGACTTTGCAGGCGCGGCGCCGCCGTTTTCGGAGATGAATTGCCGTGTGCGGGAATCGGCGACATCGTTCAGCCCTGACGGCGGGCCCTGATGGAGCACCTTGCCGCCGCGTTCACCGGCGCCGGGGCCGATGTCCACCAACCATTCCGCCGAGCGGATGACATCGAGGTCGTGCTCGACAACGATGAGCGTGTTGCCGAGTCCGGTCAGCCGCTTGAGAATGCCGATGAGCCGCCCCGTATCGCGCGGGTGCAGGCCAACGGTTGGTTCGTCAAGCACGTACAAGGTCTCGGTCAGCGCGCTGCCGAGCGCGGTGGCGAGATTGATGCGCTGCGCCTCGCCGCCGGAGAGCGTACGCGTCTGGCGGTCGAGGGTGAGATAGCCGAGTCCAACTTCCGCCAGGTAATCCAGCCGCGACACGACCTCCCGCCACGGGCGGTCGGCAGTTGTGCGGTCGGCCTGCGACAGCTTCGCGTCGGCAAACCATTTGCGCAGGTCCAGCACGTTCATGCGGCACAGGTCGGTGATGGCCATGCCATCGACCAACACCGCGCGCGCGTCGGGGACAAGGCGTGTGCCCTCGCAATCGGGGCATGTGGTATAGCCACGATACTTCGCGATCTGCACGCGGGCCTGCACCTTGTAGCGCTTGCTCTCCAGCCAATCGAAGTAGCCCTTGATGCCGGGCCAATCCCCCTTGCCGTCGGTGACGATCTTCTTCTGCCGCTCGGGCAGGTCGCGCCACGGCGTCCAAAGGTCCACCTTCAGCTCGTGGTTCAGGCCGCGCAGGTAGTCGAGCATCTCCTGGCCACTCTCGCCACGCCACGGAGCGATGGCGCCTTCCTCGATGGCGAGCGAATGATCCGGCAGGACGCGCTCCCAATCGATGCCGGTGACGCGGCCAAACCCTTGGCACGTGGGGCACGCGCCGAGGGGATTGGAGAAGGAAAACAGGCGCGGTTCCGGATCGCGGAATGCGCGGCCACAACCGTTGCACACGAGATCCGCATGAAACCGGCGCTCCTCCCCCTCCGTGGTGCGCAGCAGCAACTGCCCATGGCCAATGCGAAACGCCAACGGCACGGCATCGGCCAGGCGGGTGCGGTTGACTTCACGAACGATCAATCGATCGACGACGACGTGGAAGCTCTTCAGGCCCTTGGGCGGCTTCCAGTCCGGCGCATCAAGGTCCACCATCTCGTCCTTGATCCACAGGCGCGTGTAGCCCTGGCGCTTCATCTCGCGCAGCGTCCCCTCCAGCCGCGACGCGCTCTCCAGCTCGATGGGCGCCAGGATGTAGAAGCGCGTTCCCTCCGGCCATTGGAAGGCGGCCTCGGTCACTGTGAAGGCCGTGTCGCGGGTGACTTCCTCGTGGCATTCGGGACAGAAGATACGGCCGATCTTGGCGTAGATCAGGCGCAGGAAGTCGTTGATCTCCGTCGCCGTTCCGATGGTCGAGCGTGCGTTGCGGACCGGGTTCTTCTGCTCCAGCGCAATGGCGGGCGGGATGTGGTCGATGCGGTCGACATCGGGCCGGGGCATGCGCGCGATGAACTGACGCGCGTAGGTGGACAGGCTCTCCACATAGCGGCGCTGCCCTTCCGCAAAGAGCGTGTCGAAGGCGAGCGAGGATTTCCCCGAGCCGCTGACGCCGGTGACGACGGTGAGCTTGCCGGCGGGGAACTCCACCTCCACGTTCTTCAGGTTATGCGTGCGCACCCCGCGCGCGCGGATCGGCGGGCGTTCGTGGGTGCGGCGCTGGATGTCGGTTTTTGAGGAGGCGGGGCGGCGGGCCAAGGCGGGCAGGCCTCAAGAAATGGCAGTGGCGCCGAGGATGATCCCCGGCGCCACGCAGACCAAGCCCTTTCTATGCCACCCCACGCGGGGCGGCAAGAGAACGGGTCATTCGCCCTGGTTGTAGTTGTACTCGTAGTTGTCCGCGCCTTCCAGCAGCGTGGACGTGCGCGCGGGATGGGTCAGGTCGAGGCCCGGGAAGGCGGGAATCGCCCAGCCATCGCCCATGCGGATGTCCTGGACGGCGACAACGCGGCCGGTGGCGTCCATGACGACAACCGTGTCCGTGCGGCGGATCTGGCCATAGAGGCCCAGGACGTTGCGGCCCTCGACGAAGGGGTAGACAAGGACTTCGCCCGTGTCGTCGCGATAGACGGTGGCGGGCTGGCCCATGTTGGCAAAGACCTCTGCCTTGCTGTTGTTGACGTTGACGCGCTGCAGGCCCGGGGACCCGTAGGTCTGGTGGGACCAGATGATACCGCAGCCGGTGGACGCGACGGCCAGCGGCAGGACGCCGGCGAGAAGAAGGGCGGGACGCAAGTTCATGACGGGAAACCTCGTCGGGTTTGGTTTCGGCCCGGCGGAGCGGGTCGTGGTGCCGCCAGCAGCGACGGGGCAGCGCAAGACCGTCAAGATGGGAATTCCTTCATTTCCACATTGGGCCGGCTGCGCGGCGGCAGGAAAGGCGTAGAATGGCAAGAGGCGCACTCTCCATGCTCCCCCCTTTGCCATTGTCACGGTTCGGATGGGCGGGAACCAATCCGTTGGGAAGCGGCAACCCGTCCAGATGGCAATTTCGCGAGGAGCACTCACCCTCTCTTGGCATTCGGGACGTCACCCATGAAAGTGCCCGCACGCGAAGCGGCCGGCAGGCTGTTCACCCTGGGGTGGATCGGCGTGGCGCTTTTGGCCGTGGCGGCGGTCCCCGCCTTCTTCCTGCTCGGCAGCTATCGTGTCTTTGAGCCCCCATTTTACGCGGCAACCATCCTGATGATCCTTCATTCCCATGCGGTACGGGATTGCCTGAAGGCTTCCCGGCCTTGGCGGGTTGCGGTGCTGGCCGTTTTCGTTGCGGCGATGCTGGTCACACAGATGGGGCGCTTCAACCGGCAGTACTATCCCTTTGTCACGTGGATGATGTACAGCCTGCCGCCTAAGGAAGAAGTGAAGAGAAGACGCCTCGTGGCCATCGACTCGCAGGGAAACGAGCAGGAAATCTCCATGTACATGCTGGTCCCCCCGCACATGCGCAGCTTGATGTACCATCGACTGCGCCGGTTGGATTCCGATCCGGAACTGCTGGGAGAGACCGTGCGCGTCATGCTGCGCCGCCACCCCGATGCCGCACAGTTCCGCCGGGTCGAATGGCGGCCGTGGTCGGTCATCGCGACGCAGCGCCCACTGGTCATCACTTGGGACGAGGAGGCGGCCATTGATATCCCGCTGGATGAGTAGCCTCCACCTGCAGCCCCTGTACGCGCGCGCTGATGCCTCAACGCTGGGCGTCGCGCGGTCCGTGGTTTTCGTCCTGCTGTTCGTGAACCTGATGCTGTTTCCCGCGGGGATGATCGCCGGGCTGCCGGATTCGATCGCGGAGCCGGTGGGACCGCTACGTTTGCTGTCGCCGGAGGCGTGGTCCCTGCTGGTATCGGAGGTCACACTCCAAGTCCTGAAGTGGATCGGCGTGCTCGCCGTCGTGGCGTCCGTGTTGGGCGTCCGGCCGTTCCCGCTGGTTGGCATCCCGGCCGTGGCTGTGGCGTTTCTGTTGGATGCCATCACGAAGAGCTTCGGCGGCTTCGTCAATCACGGCCAGTTTGCGATGCTCTACATGGCGCTGCTGCTCGTGCTGTATCCATGCGCCGATGGATTCTCCGTGATGGGAAACCGGCCCCGCCGCGAGGACGCGCGGCTGTACGGAGCGCCATTGCTCCTTGGCGCGTTGATCCTGGCGCTGGCCTACACGTTCGTGGGCGTCACCCGGCTGCTGCACGGCGGGTGGGAAGTGATGACCGGCGAATCGCTGCGCGTGTGGCTCGTCATGCGGTCGCTGGATGATTCGCTGGCGACGTTTCAGCACGGCGTGTGGCTCAGCAATTCCCCGCTGGGTTACCGGCTCGCACTGGTGATGTTCGCCGTGGTGACGATCTGCGAGGTCGCAACCATTCCCGCTGTCTTTCACGCACGCTGGCGGCTCGTCTGGATGGTCGTGATGGTGCCGTTCCATTTCACGACGCTCTTCACCATGAACATCATCTTTTGGGAAAACGTCATCCTGATGCTGGCCCTGTTCACGCCGGTGTGCGCATGGATTGGCAACCGGTTCGACGCGTGCACCAAGCAGGAGCTTGGCGCGCCCTAGAAGCACGCACAAAGAAAACCGCCCCCGCAAATCAACGGCACGGGGGCGGAA
>CAZVAQ010000042.1:22459-23830 GCA_964625145.1 uncultured Candidatus Sumerlaeota bacterium | reverse complement strand
TCGATTGGGGGATTAGCTCGCGCGAGGACTTGGAGGTCTTCGGGCCGGTGGTGTCGAGTCTCATGCAGCTGCCTGACATACTTGCAGTTGGCGCAAAGGGTTCCGATCAGTAGTGCATGCCCAAGAATACCGCTCGAGGCCTTATCATGTGATCTCGTGTTTAGCGAACAGCTCTTTGAGTTCTGTTCCAGAGATTCCTCTCAGCTTGCCTTCATGGTGGAGTAGCTCAAGCGCATCTCGACTAAAGCTGGAGGATGTCACAATGATTCCCGTACTGTATGAAGGGTCTGACGCCAAGACTCCCAGCAGCTGCTGAAGAACGGGGCGGCCGACAGGGGCCTTCTGAAGCTTGCATTGGATCGCCAATCTCTCGACAGATACGCCAACGTCTCGCCGGGCAATCACATCCACCCCTCCATCGCGAGAGTAGCTGGTTACTTTTGTAGAATAGCCCATCGCCGCAAAAAGATTGGCCACCTTCTGCTCAAGTTGCTCTGGAGATGCAGCCAGAGCCTCATCCTTCGCTGTGCTCTTTTGGGCAGTGGCGTTAATGGGGTCGAAGCCGTACTTCTGAAGCAAGTCATCGAATACTTCCAATAGGAGGGTATTGGGCATGTCGTCTGACATGCTGTCAATGAGGTTGTCATAGAGCTTCAATTTCTCTTCGACCCGTCGACGGATCAAATCCTCAACCGTGTCTCTCATCCATAGGTGGTATACAAAAACGGGCTTTGTTTGATTGGGCCTGTGAGCGCGATGCGTTGCTTGATTTGTAACCGCGGGATTCCACCAGTGATCAAAGTGAATCACATAATTGGCAGGAACTAATCTATTTATCCCTACACCTGCGGTCTTCGGGTTGCCCACGAAAATACGCTTTGTTGGATCAAGCTCAAAATCCCTGAATAATGATTCCCTCAATCTGTCTGTTGTGGCGGTGGAATAATTAAGGATGCCAAAATCAGAAAGCTGCTTAGCGATCCAATCGCAACCCCCGAACTGTTCTTGGGTGAACTGAGAGAAAATCAGCACCTTGTGCCCCGCCTCGCAGATGTCCGGTAGATTTTCTTTGAGCCAGTTCATTTTTGCGCTTTGGTTTGAATCGGGGTCGCGATTGCAAATCTTTTTCAGTTCCATTATAAGTCGAAGAACGCTGAATGCCTCGATCCGTTTGTCGGAGTTTCGGAGCTCAAGTACTCTCTCTCTTTCGAGTCTCTGGTAAGAAATATCTTGGGCGTCATCAAGTCTCAGCTCTATATCAATCTCTCGCTTGACTGGCAGATCGGATCTGACATCTTGAAGTCTGCGGCGAAGAAAGTGGGGTGCGAGCAATTTCTTTGTTTCTGACGCGCTAACCTCTCTTTGCGGGAA
>CAZVAQ010000042.1:7988-22449 GCA_964625145.1 uncultured Candidatus Sumerlaeota bacterium | reverse complement strand
CCTGGCTTGAGGAACGAAAAAATGGATGAGACTTCATCAATCTTATTTTCAAGTGGGGTCCCAGTGAGAGCCCACCTGTATTTTGCGGTTAGCTCCCTTACGGATCGTGCCGTGTCCGTATCGCGGTTCTTGATATTCTGAGCCTCGTCAAGTACAATTAAGTCAAACTTGGCCTTCCTTGTTTTCCGAATTACTGCGATATCTCTCGCTACCGTGTGGTAATTGGTGATCCAGACGTGAGCTGCTTGTCTCCAGGCCAACTGCCGCTGTTCTGGGGTGCCGCGAACCACGGTCACATGCAGCGATGGCGCCCACCTTCCAAATTCCAAATCCCACTGCGAAATCACGCTTAATGGACACACCAGCAAGGTGCTGCGAATCTCCCCCTTCTGAAAAAGCATTCTTGCGGCTACAATGCTTTGAACCGTTTTACCTGTACCCATATCGTCCCCGAGCAGCGCGGAAGAGTTCCCTGCGAGAAACTCAATGCCTTTCCATTGAAAGTCATATGGGAAACAAGTTGGAGGAAAATCCAAAATGCTTACAAAGTCATGATTTAATGGCGGCTGGAGTATGGGAAGAATCAGATCCCAGATATTGATTTGCGTGTTCTTGGTCTTTCCCGGTTTGGGGGGTCTTCGCGGAGGGCGCCTCCCACCACTAGGCCCTCCTTCGCAATGTTGCGGACCCTCATTTCCTGAAAACATATCCGGTTGCACATGTGTGGCCGGTGATCTGTATCGCTTGCCCTCGATCTTGCGTGTTCGAAGTGGTGTGCATAAGTCTGGCGAGATTTCTGATAGGCCCCCGCTCAAGGTCAACCCATCTCCCGTTCCTGATCCTTCTCTTGTTAGGTCCTCCTCAATCGTCGGAAGGGGAATGGATATTGAGGCCTCTTCTATATTCAATACAGTATGATCGCTTTTGTCCAATAAGTTTTGCTTGGTAACTTTGGATTGAGGTATAGGGATTAAGTGTGGTTGTGGTTTGTCTAGTGGGAAAGTGAGCTCTGCGAGATCTGTCCACAGTATTTCAGTGTGAAGGCTTATGTCGACACGACCCACTGCCGGAGTTGGCAGTCGGGAAAGAGTCTCTGCGAGTCTGCCTCGGAAGGTTCGGCCAAATACTTTCATAATCTCGTGCCATTCTGTTCTTAGGGTTTTGCTGCTCCACCCTTTTCGTTGATCAATTCAAGCGCAGAAGCAATTCTGAAGAAAGGCTCTACAATGTCAAATCTGGCGAGAAGCAATTCTAGGGAATGTCGAAGTCCCCTGATATCATCCTGATAGCCCCTATGGCAAGAGGCTATAATTGGCTGGTACTTTCCAGAGGCGCTTGAAATTAACTCGCTTTGTGTCTCTGCTTCCGACATGTGGGCGGCGGCAATGGTTGTTCCCTGCTTTTCTACAAATACAAGTGGCTTGTCTATTGAGGTTCTAACTTCCATAAAGTCGACTTGAGTGATGAAAACTGCGTCAAACTCCTCGCTGAGAGACGTAAGCAATGGCTTGGCTGCAAGCTCAACGCAGATATGAGGCAATAGTGACGCGCCGTATAGCGTTTTTTGTACGGCAGTGGGCCGGATCGCAGAAGTGCAGCGAAATTCGAGCGGCTTGCCGAAGGAGTCGGTAACTAATGCGCCTCCTCTATAGAGGTCCTTCTGCAGCTCAGATAATCCTACAAAGGCTATGGAAGTTATAGGGGAGTCGACTTCCTCCCCAACGGATTCAGGCGCTATCTCTTGAGGCTTCATCGCGTCTCCTTTGGGATTGCCGAATCATTATGCGCTCCAAGACCCGATTCAAAATCCACACCCGTTGGTAAGCACCATCAATGAAAAGCCTTGTGAACTGGTCGGTGTATTCTGGTCGACCTGAATTCTGGGTCGAGACCAATTTATCCCTTCCCCTGCTGAATCGACCAGTCCTCTCTTGTCGCGCAGCTGTGACTATCGAAATGGATCGTTGAAGCAGTGTCGAGTTCCCACTGATCGGAATTGCCGGAGAACCATCAATAACCGCCTTGTCCCCCTTCGCCGGTCGTGTCAGGAATCCGCTCGGAACTGCCATCCTGACTTGGACGGACTCTCATGACGCTGCAGCTGATTGATTGGCTGATCATTGCGGGCTATCTCGTGCTGGCGCTCGGCATCGGGCTGGTGATGAGCCGGCGCGCGGGGAAAAACATTCAGGAGTACTTTGCCGCGGGCCGCGCGTTGCCGTGGTGGCTGGCTGGTACATCGATGGTGGCGACGACGTTCGCCGCCGACACGCCGCTGGCCGTCACCGGTTTGACGATCAAGGATGGCTTGGCGGGGAACTGGGTGTGGTGGGGGATGGCCGTGGGCGGGATGATCACCGTCTTCGTCTATGCGCGGCTGTGGCATCGCTCCGGTGTGTTGACGGACGTGGAGCTGACGGAGCTGCGCTATGGCGGAAAGCCGGCTGCGTACCTGCGCGGCTTTCGGGCGCTGTATGTGGCGATGCTGATCAACTCGATCATCATCGGTTGGGTTGTTGGCGCCATGAGCCGCGTGCTGACCGAGACCATCTTCTACGGTATGGAGCCCGACACGTGGTTCGGGCAGAATCGCGATTGGCTCATCATCGTGGCCTTGCTGGCGGTGACGGGAATTTACAGCGTCCTGGCCGGCTTGTGGGGCGTGACGCTGACTGACTTCATCCAGTTCTTCATCGCAATGGTTGGCTGTATCGCGCTGGCGTTCTATGCCGTGAGCCACATCGGCGGCATCGAGGCATTGCACGCGCAGATCAACGAACTGGACCCCAGCGGAAACAAGCTGCGGTTCATTCCTGATTTCGGGGCGGCAGGCGCCATGCCGCTGGATGTGTTTCTAATCCTGTTGTTCGTGATCTGGTGGGCCAGTTGGTATCCCGGCGCCGAACCCGGCGGCGGTGGCTATGTCGTGCAGCGCATGGCCTCCTGCCGCAGCGAGAAGGATTCGCTGCTGGCGGCACTGTGGTTCCAGGTGGCGCATTACTGCGTTCGCCCGTGGCCGTGGGTGATCGTGGCGCTCGCCGCGTTCGTCATGTATCCGCAGCTCCATGCAGCGGATGACGCAGGAGTTGGGTTCCCAATGGTCATCCGCGACACGGCACCTGCGGGCTTGGTCGGGTT
The DNA here is from genome assembly GCA_964625145.1 of uncultured Candidatus Sumerlaeota bacterium. Taxonomy (GTDB): domain Bacteria; phylum Sumerlaeota; class Sumerlaeia; order SLMS01; family JAHLLQ01; genus CAYTRP01. Next base: position 19,311 of record CAZVAQ010000042.1, on the reverse strand, counting down.
GATGTTGGTGACGTTTTTCGCGGCATTCATGTCCACCATCAGCACGCAGATCAACTGGGGCGCGTCGTATCTGGTGAATGACGTTTACAAGCGGTTCCTTGTCCCCGACATGCCGGACAAGGCGCTGGCAGGCGTGTCGCGCATCGCGACACTCATCGTTCTCGTCATGGGAGGCGTGGTTGCATACCTCATGCGAAACATGCCGGTGGACGCCGCGTGGAAGTTCATGCTGGCGCTCGGAGCGGGTACCGGCTCGGTTTACATGCTTCGCTGGTTCTGGTGGCGCATCAACGCGTGGTCTGAAATCAGCGCCATGGCGGGATCGCTGATCTACTTCGTCTTCCTGAAGCTCACGTATGGCGGCGAGGGAGGCCCACTCGCCAAGGACGAACGACTGCTGGCGGCCGTGGCTGTGCTAACGATCTTCACGTGGGTTGTTGTCACGTTCATCACGCAACCGGAGAGCCAGGAGCTGCTCACGCGGTTCTATCGCCGCGCGCGGCCCTCGGGCCCGGGATGGGGCCCCATCGCCAAGCTCGCTCCGGATGTGACATCGCCGGACAACCTCGGGCGATCGCTGCTGTGCGCCGCCCTCGGCGTCGGGGTTGTATTCTCGGTCCTGCCCGGCGTTGGAAGCCTCATCTTTGGCGATTACATGAAGGCGGGCATGGCATTTTGCGTCACGGTCGTTTGCGTCGGCGTTCTGCTGACGCAGATCAATGCAGTCACGCGCGAATAAGCGCCATGACATGATATGTCGTCGGTAACCATTCTTATCGCAAGGATAGGATATCCTAATGCCATTGGACATCGATTGGATACGGTCGCAGTTTCCAGCGCTCGACAGGAAGGTGAACGGCAACCCGGCCATCTACTTTGACGGACCGGGCGGCACCCAGGTCCCTGCCCGGGTGGCCGACCGCGTTGCGGATTACCTTTTGCGCCACAACGCCAACTCCGGCGGAGTCTTCTGCGTCAGCAGGGAATCCGATGACATCGTTCAGGACGCGCGCGAGATCTTTGCCGATTTCCTCGGCTGCGAACCGAGCGAGGTTTCCTTTTGCCACAACTCCACGACGATCTGCTTCAAGCTCGCCGAAGCCATCGCCCGCGACCTGAAGCCGGGCGATGAGATCATCGTCACCGACATCGACCACGAATGCAATCGCAGTCCGTGGACTTTGCTGGCGGAGCGTGGCATCTCCGTGCACAGCGTCCGCGTCGATCCGGAGACCTGCACGCTCGACATGGATCACTACCGCGAGCTGCTGTCCAGTCGCACGCGGGTGGTCGCCGCGAATTATGCATCCAACGGCGTCGGGACGGTCAGCGACGTGAAGGAGATTGTGCGCCTGGCTAACGAAGTCGACGCTATTACCGTCATCGATGCCGTGCAGTACGCCGCTCATGGGCCCATCGACGTGCGCGATCTGGGAGTGGATTTCCTCTATTGCTCGCCCTACAAGATATTCGGTCCGCACCTTGGCGTGCTGTACGGGCGCCGCGAGGCGATCATGAAGGTGCGTACCCTGCGCGTCGCGCCGCAGTATGATACGCCACCGTTCCGCTTTGAAACCGGTACGCTCAATCACGAAGGGATTGCCGGTGCGGCGGAGGCCATCGATTTCCTGGCGGAGATCGGCGCGCGCTATGGCGATACCATCGACGATGAAGGTGTCAGCGCCCGCCGCGGGCATCTTGTCTCGGCCCTTCATGTCCTGGAAGCCTACGAGGCGCCACTGGCAGCCTATTTCAAGAAGGAGCTGGTGAAGATCAAGGGTGTGCGGCTGTATGGCCCGCCGAGGGATCATCCCTGCACGCCGACCATTGCGATGCGCATGGAGGGGAAGTCACCTCGTCGATTTGCGGAGATCCTGGCGCACTCCGGCGTATTCACCTGGAGCGGCAACTTCTATGCGGTGGAGCTGATCCGGACGCTGGGGCTGGCGGAGAGCGGTGGACTGCTTCGAATCGGGCTGGCGCCTTACAACACCCGCGCGGAGATCGACTTTACCCTCGATTTGATCAATCACATCGCGGGGATGGCGGAATAGGATCAATCGGCCGCGGTGCCTGGTGGGCGGCGGCGCGCCTTCCTCGTGATGGACAACTTCATCGCCTGGTACCGGCTGATGCCAATCAGGCTGACCACGACGCCGCCGGGAATACAGAGCAGGCCGGTCAGCCAGAACCAGCCCTGTCCCACAAAGTGCATGATCGTTGCACCGGCGATGACCAGCGCCACTCCCGACCGCAGGTAGGCCAACAACGTTCGCTCGTTGGCGAGATGCGTGCGATACAGCGCCAGCTCGTCGCGCAGGATGAGTTGATTGGGATTGATGCGATTGGCGGGGCCGGCGGGTTCCATGCGTGGCGCCTCCTGCGTGGGGGAGGGATGACTCCAGTGGGCCTCATCGGTCTCTGGCGGTCAAGCGACGCCGTGGCCCCTGCCGCATGGAATCGCCATTGCTCCGGTTGCAGTGGGGGGGATCAGTTTTTTGCCAACTCACATTGAATCGAGCGAGCCATGAACCGGTACTGCCTTGCGATCGGCCTTGTTGCACTCCTTGGGGCGCCTGCACTAGTCCCCGCCATCCCCGATACGGAGTTTACCCCCTTGATCGAGAAGATTCACGCCGCCCAAGACGGACGGGACCTGGACGCCGCGGTGCTCCTGGTCGAACGCGCCATCCAGACTCAACAGGCTGCTCTGACCCCGTATCAACTGGATCAGTTGGAACACGAGCAGGAGCGCCTCAGCCGCATCCGCCGGGACTATTCGGTCTCGCGTGCGCGGCTGGAGGAGATGTGCGCCGAGGCCATCGCCGACTTCCGCCCGGAGGAGATCGATGAGTGGGAGGCGCGCGGTTGGGTGGATTGGAAGATCGTGGATGGCGAGAAGCGCTACGTCGGTCCGTCGCGGTCAAACCTCTTCTTCCGGTATCCGGAGCTGCGCGCGCGCCGGACTTCCGAACGCGGTACGCGTTGGGAGCAGTTCATCGCGGCTCATGTTGAGGAGGCGCTAAGGGAAGTCACCATCCCGGGCGAGTTTCTCGGCCGGCCGCGCCGGACAATCCTGACCATGACCATCACCGCCCGCGACGGCGCCGCCACGCCGGGCGAAATCATCCGCTGCTGGATGCCATTTCCGCAAGTGACGCAGTCGCAGTACGGGGTGGAGTTGCTGGACAGCACACCGTCGCCGCTCTACATGAACACGCCGCAATACCCCACGCGCTCACTGTATTTCGAGCAACCTGCAAACGAGGATGGCGGTGCTGTCTTCAAGGCGCAATGGACGCTCACCACGCATCCGCGCATCGCGCGCATTGACCCGAATATCGTGCAGCAACTCGACCCCGTCCGGCATGCTTCGGTGCTGGCGTGGACGCAGGAGCAACCCCCTCACGTCGCTTTCACCCCGGAGATCCGGCAGCTCGCCGCGGAGTTGACCGACGGGATCGACAACCCCGCCATCCGCGCCAGACGCATCTATGATTGGATGAGCGAGAACATCAACTACAGCTATTCCCGCGAGTACTGCACGCTTCGCAACATCAGCATGTACACGCTCACCAACCGCTACGGCGATTGCGGACAGATCTCCCTGCTCTACATCGCGCTCTGCCGCGCCGCGGGCGTACCCGCGCGGTGGCAGAGCGGATGGACCACCGTGCCCGGCGGCATGCAGAACCTGCATGACTGGTCGGAGATCTACCTGGAGCCCTACGGCTGGGTGCCCGTCGATGCCAACTTTGCAATCGAAGCGCGCCAGTTGACCGATTCGCTGACCGACGAGCAGCGCGAGATGATGCATGATTTTTACTTCGGTGGCATGGATGCCTATCGCATGATCGTGAACACCGATCATGGCTACCCGCACAACCCGCCCAAGGCCGATTGGCGATCGGATGATGTGGACTTCCAGCGCGGCGAGCTGGAGACCGAAGGGCGGAACATCTACTTCAACCAGTTCCGCTACAGCCTGGAAGTGGAGCACCTGTCGGACGATCAGCAGGGCCCGACCACGCGCGAAGGCCTGATGGAGCCCGGCATGGCACGATAAGCCTAATCTGCCGACGAGAGGAAGTGCGGGTGAATCCAGCAAGCGCACCGGTGGCCGAGTCCGAACGAATCGGCCTTCTCGACTTCCTTCGCGGCGTCGCCATTCTCGGCATTCTTACCGTGAATGTGTTCAGCTTCGGCCTGCCGGCGCTTGGGTACTTCGCGCCCTACGCATGGGGCGAGAATACCACGGCAGACGAAATCGCCTTCTCCGTCTCGGTCTTTCTCTTCCAACAGAAAATGTATCCGCTCCTCGCCTTTCTCTTCGGTGTCGGCATCTATCTCATTGCCGAGAAGGAAGAGCGCGGAGGGCGGCGCTCCACGGGGGTTTACCTTCGCAGGATGGGACTGCTCGTCTGCATGGGCCTTCTTCACGCCGTCCTGCTGTGGCACGGCGATATTCTAGTCTGGTACTCGTGCGCGGGGCTTGTTGCCTATCTGATGCGGCATTTGTCCACGCGGCTTCTGCTCATCATCGCGATCTTCCTGACTTGGGGGATCAGCTTGTTTTGTTGTGGCCCGTTGATCGGCATGATGGGTGCCTTTCCTGAACGCACAATGCCTTATCTGGAAGTCTTTCAACAGCATCCCGCCAATCCATCTGATGCGATCCAGTACATAGGGCGCCCCTATCACGTAAACTATCAATACCTCTCCTCACACCTGATGCAGAGCCCGAAGTCCACGGCGCTGGAAGCCCACTATTACATGGATGGATCGTGGTTGGATCTCCTGCCGATCCGACTGCGCATGTACATCAACACGGCGTTCAGCGCGGTGAAGATGTTCATCCCCCTGCTCATAGGCATCATGAGCTTTGGGATTCTGGCCGGGCGATTTGGTGTCCTTGCAGGCGCAAAGACAACCGCCTCGCGCCGCAGCAAGTGGGTCGCCGTGATTCTCGGCCTCCTCATTGGCCTGCCCCTTTGCGCCGTCGGCCTCTGGCTCGTTTGGATCAAGAACCCCGCAGCCCTCTATGGTTCCATGACACTCACCATGATCGGTGGCCCATTGGTGGCCGGGCTGTATATCGTGCTGCTTTCGGCCTTCTACAGCTCCGCCGTGGGCAAGGCCTTCGCCTACCCGGTGGAATGCGTCGGACGCATGGCGCTCTCCAACTACATCGGGCAGACAATTGTCTTCGTGACGATTTTCCACAACTGGGGGCTGGGCTGGTTTGGCGAGCTGGGCTACGCCCAACTCAGCTCCCTGGTCGTCGTCTCCTGGCTCGTCCAAGGGATCCTGAGCATGCTCTGGCTGCGATTCTTCCAGTTTGGCCCTCTGGAGTGGTTCTGGCGGTCCGCCACATACCTCCGGTTCCAACCCCTCCTGCGCCGGTAGAGGGCCTGAAATCGGCGGTTGACCTCCGGGCGGCCGCTCTGCATTCTCCCGCCCCCGTTCGGGAGTCGCCGCTCCCGCAACGGCCTCCGCGGTGGGATGTCCGAGTGGTTGAAGGAGCGCGCCTCGAAAGCGCGTGTACTCGCAATGGTACCGTGGGTTCGAATCCCACTCCCACCGCCATCTGATCTTTGTGACTGCCGGGCCCTACTGGAGGGACTCCTTCAGGCCGACGATGAAGGAGTTCGTGGCGACGGAGCCGCGGACGGCGGTGAAGTCCGCGTCACGGGCGGAGCCGTCGCCGTCGGCGCCGTAGCCCAATCGGGCCTCGGGGTCGAATTCCTTCTCGGCGTCGGCGAGGACTTTCCTGGTCAGGCTGCTCTCCAACTTCTTGTGGGCTTCGCGCATTTCGGCGATGTCGCTGGGGGAGAGGGCATCCAGGCTGCGGCCGGTGCGTTGCTTGTAGACAGTCCGTACCCACGCCCAGGTGTCGCGGTCGTACCATTCGGCAGCTTCCTGCAGCATGCTTTGGACTTCTGCGATGGATTTGGCCGCGCCGGATTCGATGCGGACCAGCGTCTTCTCGAGCCGCTCGCGGTTGATCAGCATGCCGCCAATGTCGCACCAGGACAGCGAGGTGCAGGCGCCCGGGTTAATTGAGAGGGTGTTGCTGCCCGGAGATTGCGAGTCGATCCGCTTCAGGATTTCGCCCAGCAGGTAACGATCGATGCCAGAGGCGTAGTCCTTCGCGCCCTTTCGCAGCAGCAGTCGCTTGATGACCAGGCCGTTCACGCGCACGATCTTGATGCTCTTGTCCGTCGACTCGGCCAGCGCGCTGAGAATCTTTTCGCCTTGGATCATGCGCTCGACGGTGTATGGGCTGTAGACGTCGAAGTTGATGAGGTCGCGTTTGTTGGTGGCCTTGCGGCGGTCGCGCTTGGGCCACTTGGCACCGTCGCGCATCGTCCCCACAGTGAACATGTTCATGGCGGGGGTGAGGGTGGTGCCATCCTCCTCCAGGGTGATGTAGGAGAATGGAAACGGCCCGCTGTCAAAATTGGCCATGTTCTTTCCCATGACCACGCAGAAGGGCCCCACGACCGACGGCCAGAGCATGTACGACCCGGACGCTGTCTTGCTGCCACGTTCGACGATGCCTTGGTGCACGGGTCCCAACTTGTACATGTGGTTGCTCTGGTTGGTGGCGCTGCCGGCGTTGTAGAATGAGAAGATTCCTGCGATCAGCAGCGAAGCGCGGTGATGCGTCACGGTGTAGGGGCCGGCGAAGATGGAGACCGCCTCGCTGTGGAATCCTTCGCAATTGGCAAAGAACAGCGAGTTCTCGGCGCTGAAGGACTTCCCAAGCTTGGTGCCCTGGCCGACGAAGACCTTGTCGAGGATGGCGCTGCTGTCGACCGAGGCGCCTTCCGCAATGATGAAGTGATCGGCCACGACGCCTGCACCTATTGTTGCCGGAGCGGACGCTTCACTGAGGATGGTGCCATCGGTCAGGCGGTTCGCGCCTCGAATGATGGCGTGAGGGCCGATGCGCACATTGTGGATCTCGCCGACATGTTGGATGATTGCATAGGGACCGATGGTTGCCCGATCCGCGCGGACGGTGCTGACCTGCTGGCCCACGAGGGAATCCAGGGCTTCCAGCAACGCGGGGCGCCAACGATGCAGCGCCGACAGATAGGCGAGTTGGCTGCTGAGGTGATCGTGCAGGCTGACAACACGTCCGCCGCCCTCATTGATGGTCTCGAGCTCCACGCCGTTGCCAAAGGTTGCCCCCGGCGAGGCATGGCAACGTCCGACGTCGGTGAGGGAAACGCGATCACCCACGTCCACATTCGACACAATTCCATGGATGTTCGCGATGCGCGCGTTGGACCCCACGGTCACATTGTGGAGTGCGGCATTGCGAATCTCCGAGATCCCATCGGCGGAGTCTCCATTCAGCACACCGATGGAGACGCTGCCGCTGAAGGCAACCTGGCGGATGCGCGCCAGGTTCGTGTCGTCGGTGATGCGGACATGTGCCCATGCTTCCGCGGTGCAACCGGCGGCGGTCAGCTGGGCAATCTCCTCGGATGTCAGTGCGCGGTAAGCAGGCATGGAGAAGTCTCCCGGGATCAGATCTTTGGGTTTCCAGGGTGACTTCGGGACTCCATCACTTTCTAAAGTTGTCTGCAAAACTCAATTGCCAGCTTTGCCGAAACACGCGGATACTCCTATCCAATTGTGCCGTGGTTGTCGAGGCCAATCAGGAAGCAGAGTGGCGAATAGCACAGTAGAATCAGTGCTTTCCTGCGACGTGTCATAAGAGCGGCGTCACACGTCCACGCGGTTTCGCCTTTACACACGCCGCATTTCCCGTTACTCAACGAGCGGGTTTCCAGGAGTCTTTCGCGACTGCATTGCTGAAGTGTCGAACCAGACTGCTTCAATGGAGGGACTTGCATGGCCGGAAATCTGAAAGTCAAAGTTTGCAAGAACGCGCAGGAAGTGGCTGCTGTCGCCGGTGGCATTGTTGTCGACGCGATCAAGCGGCGGCCGCGGTTTGTGTTGGGCTTGGCAACGGGTTCCACACCGGAGGGCGCGTATGCGGAGATGGCGCGCCGCTGCAAGGCCGGCGAGGTGAGCTTCGCCAAGGTCACAACCTTCAATCTCGACGAGTACTGGGGACTCGATGGCGATCACGACCAATCGTATCGCTATTTCATGAACGAAAAACTCTTCAAGCACGTTGATATCCGCCCGTGGAACACCAACGTGCTGAACGGCATGGCCTGGAATCCGATGCTTGAATGCGCGGCCTATGAACAGAAGATCCTCGCGGTTGGCGGGGTTGACTTGTGGGTGCTGGGCATTGGGGCCAATGGACACATCGCCTTCAACGAGCCGGGCAGTGCGGTGGACAGCCGCACGCGTCTTGTCAGCCTGACACAATCGACGATCGATGCGAACAGTGACGGCCGCTTCTTCAGCAATCCTGCCGATGTGCCCCGCTGCGCATTGTCCGCCGGCATTGGAACCATTCGCGAAGCGCGCTCCATCATCCTGCTGGCGACGGGCCCCAAGAAGGCCGCCCCCATCGCCGCAGCGATCAACGGGCCCTTCACGTCAGAGTGCCCCGCCAGCCTGCTTCAGGATCACCCGGATTGCACGTTCATCCTGGATGAGGCGGCAGCGTCAAAGCTGTAGCATGGCATTGCTTCGATAGCTGCCGGGCTGCGCGGGATCAAGCCATCGCGACTTTCCAAAGAGAGGATGCGTCGGACATGGAAAAGGCAGAGATCACTGAGCGCGTGAAGAAGGTCGTCTCGGAAGTTCTCGGGACACCCCCCGAGGCCATCCGCGAGGAGCACATGTTCACCAAGGATCTGGGGGCGGAATCGATCCAGTCCGTGGAACTCGTGGCGGGATTCGAGGAGGAGTTTGACATCGAGATGGACGAGGAAGAAGCGCTGCAAGTGCAGACGGTGGGCGACGCCGTCAAGTTCATCGCCAAATATGTCAAGTAGCCCAGCGAGGAGGGAGCCCAAAACGTCGGGTCGGCGAGAATAGGTCGCCGGCCCGGTAACCTTTCACATGGCAGACTTCGGAGGTTTCTGATGAGTCTCCGACAACAATTCATGGAAAAGGCTCGCAAGGCGCAGCGTCGGATCGTCCTGCCGGAGAGCAGCGACGACAGGATCATGAACGCCGCGCGCATCCTGGCAATGGACGGGATCGTGAAACCGATCGTTGTCCATGATGGCTCCTTGAGTTCGCGTGATATCCCGGGGAGTGTCACTGCGGTTGAGCTGGACAACCGTGAGCTTCTGGAGCGCTACGCCGAGCTGTATGCGAAGGCGCGTGGCGTCAAGGTCGGCGTTGCCAGTCGCTTGGTCAAGAAGCCCCTGATGTTTGGGGCGATGATGGTGGCCGCCGGCGATGCGGACGCGATGGTGGCTGGCGTCGCCTATCCCACCGCACAGGTCATCTCCGCAGCGGGATTGTGCGTTGGCTATGCGGAGGGAGTCACCAGCCCTTCCAGCTTCTTCATCATGGTCTTGCCTGGAGAGCCCGAGCGCGTCATGATTTTCGCGGATTGTGCCGTGGCAGTGGATCCAACTGCGGATGAACTGGCCGGCATCGCCGTGACTTCCGCCCGGAATGCGCAGAAGCTGCTGGGGATTGAACCGCGCGTGGCGATGCTGTCCTTCTCCACGCATGGCAGCGCCGCGCATCCGGATGTGGACAAGGTGGTTGCCGCCACGAAGCGCGCGCGGGAATTGGCGCCGGACCTGATGATCGATGGCGAACTGCAACTGGATGCAGCGATCGTCGAGAGCGTGGCGAAGAAGAAGTGTCCCGATTCGCCGTTGGCCGGGCGCGCAAATGTGCTGATCTTCCCGGACCTGAATTCCGGGAACATCGGCTACAAGTTGACGCAGCGTCTGGCGGGTGCGGCGGCCATTGGACCTGTGATGCAGGGTTTTTCAAAGCCGGTCAACGACCTGTCCCGCGGGGCGTCCGTCGATGACATTGTGATGGTGTGCGCCATCGCCTCGCTCCAGTGTGGATAGATCATTCATCGCGGGAATGGGGAGCATGGAATCCAAACCGAGGAGCAACCCGCCATGAAGATCCTCGTCCTGAATTGCGGCAGTTCATCGGTGAAGTACCAGGTCATCGATGGGATCACGGAACAGGTGGATGTCACCGGATTGGTCGAGCGCATCGGCGAGGCGCAATCGCGCATCACCCACAAGGATGCCACGCGCGAGGTGACCAAGGACTGCCATGCTCCTCATCACGAGGCTGCGATCCAGTTGATGCATGAGTATCTGGAATCGGCGGGAATCGGTGGGGAGATCCGCGCCATCGGCCACCGTGTGGTGCATGGTGGCGAGCGATTCATTTCATCGGTGTTGATTGATGACGAGGTCGAGGCGGCAATCCAGGAATGCGCTGCGCTGGCTCCGCTGCATAATCCGCCAAACCTTGTCGGGATTCACGCCGCGAGAAAACTCTTCCCCGGCTTGGCACACGTTGCCGTTTTCGACACGGCCTTTCACCAGACGATGCCGGCGGTCGCGTGGTGTTATGCGTTGCCTTGGGAGATGTACAAGAAACATGGCGTTCGCCGGTATGGTTTTCACGGCACGTCGCACCGGTATGTCATGCAAAGGGCCGCACAGCTCCTGCGTATACCCGTACCCGAATTCACCTGCATCACCCTGCATCTCGGGAACGGGTGCTCCGCCGCGGCGATCCAAAACGGACGGAGCGTCGACACCTCCATGGGGATGACCCCGCTGGAGGGTCTTGTAATGGGGACACGCTGTGGCGACATTGATCCGGCGATCCACTTTCACTTGGCCGCGCGCGAAGGGCTTTCCATGCAGCAGTTGGACGAGATGATGAACAAGGCCAGCGGGCTGAAGGGGATCTCCGGCTTGTCCAATGATGTTCGCGAGCTCATGCGGGCGGCCTCGGAGGGGCACGAGCGTGCGCGGCTGGCCTTGGATGTCTATGCGCGCCGGGTGAGGAAGTATATCGGCGCCTATCTGGCCGTCCTCCATCGGCCCCAGGCTATTATCTTTACAGGGGGAGTGGGGGAGAGGGGAGCCATCATGAGAAGACTGATTTCACAGGGGTTGGACCATCTGGGATTGATTCTGGACCCGGCGCGGAACGAGGCCTTGGAGGGGGAAAGGGATGTGTCGGCTCCTCATTCGCCCTTGCGGATCATGGTCATTCCCACCCGGGAGGAGATGATGATTGCGCGGGAAACCGTCGAAGTGGCCGGTTTGGGAGAGGAATCCAAGCAGTAAGACTCGAAAAAATGGTTGCGCGCGGGCTGGCTTTTGAACCAGAATCGTCCCGGTAGATGGACGAGGGTCTAACTGTAGTAAGTTCCATGGTTTCA
>CAZVAQ010000042.1:4601-7888 GCA_964625145.1 uncultured Candidatus Sumerlaeota bacterium | reverse complement strand
AGTAAGTTCCATGGTTTCAATGGGTGGTGGGAGGTGTGCCGACCAATTCGCAGGCTGCGAAATTTACGGCTTGACGACACATCGGCGGGTTGGTTGAGTGGCGCACGTAGGGTAACTTGCAGGTATTGGTGCCAAGGTTCCACAGGGAGAGTTGATCTTGAGAAAGCGATGGCACGTCCTGACGCTTCTGACTGTGGCGACTCCTGTTCTGGCATCGGCCGGAATGATTGGAATCGCGGAGACACGGGAAGGCAGCTATACGGTCGTGCGCGGCGTGAACGAAACTGTGGTCGCCCGCGCGCAAACGCCCGTACTGCTCAATGACGCTGACCGCGTTGCGACTCGCGAAAGTGAGGTTCGCATCCGCATGGTCAACGGCTCCGCCGTTGTCGTGCGGAACGGTGTAGTCTCGTTCCCGTCCGAAAATGCCGTCCGCGTTCACTCCGGAGAAGCCGTGGTCTCGTTCCCCGAGGGGAGCGAAATGGTCGTTGAGAGCGGCGAATACCGCTTCACACGGACCGAGAACGAGGTGGGAGCCTCCAGCTTGGTGGTGGCTAGCCCCGATGAGCGCACGGTGGCTGCGCGTTCCTTGCGCGGCCAGTTTGCCGTGAGTGATTCGTCGGCGAGCCGCGTAGCAAGCATTCACGCTCCATCACCATCCTCGGCCATGCTGGTTTCCACATCCACCCAGAGCCTGATCCCTGCCGGGATTATTGCGGGTGGTGTTGCCAGCCGCCCGGATGTATTCGTCTACGCGGCGCCTTCAGCAGCTCCGACGACAGTGGCAGATGCCTTGCCGACTACCGTCGCGGGTTTGCCGGATTCGGTGTCTCCCGCACCGCGGGCGGACGGTCCAATTGGCCCGATCGCTCCTCTTGGTGGGGGCCCGGGACTGGCTGGCGAGCTGCCAGGCTTCCAATTGCCCACGGATAACGGCGCAGTCGCGAAGGACTTGGATACGTATGACCTGACCCAGCCCGTGTCGAGTTTCGTGACCGAGCCGGGTGATCGTCCGCCGAGGCCTCGTCGTTAATCGCACGGGCTTCCGCAGGTCGGAAGGGCCACTGATTGACCACAGCCGCCTTCGGACATAGGTCTGAGGGCGGCTTTTGATTCTCAGTCGTCTTGAGATCAGGGGAGGCGCGACCCCCGCATTTGAATCCCCGCAGCCCATTCCTTTATCTCCGTCTGCTCGTCGGCTTGGTGGCCGTCGCCGCCAGCGCATTGTGGGCCCATTCCACCTGGACCCGAACGCGCAACTTGGGGGCGTTTCTCGAGTATGAGGACCGCGAGTACGAGCTCTACGAGTTGATGAAGGCCCAGGGGGAGGATCTGAAGGTCCCCGACGCCGCCGAACCGAAGTTGCTAATGGCATCCATGCACGGCGTGATCTTCTTCCCGCCCGATGATGCCCAAGCGGCGATCTGGGCCGCGCGTGCCCTGCACAACCGGCCCTTGGAATCCCAATTGTGGGTGATTCTGGCCACGCACCTCTTCTTTTCCGGCCAGGAGGCGCAGGCGCGTACGGCCCTGGCACGTGCCGATGAGCTGGATCCCAACTATCCCCTGCAGCGCCTTGGGGCGATTCGCCTTTGGACCCTGATAGGCGAGAGGAGCCGCGCCGGCATCCTGGCAGCCCAGATTGCGCGCCTGGGGCATCGCGAGCGGGCTGACGCCGCTCGCGAGTTGATGCGTGCGGGTTGGCCCCGCGCGGAGATCTTCACCCGGCTCGAGGGCGGCTCGCTCTCCGACGGCGAGATGATCGAGCTTCTGGATCTCCTCAAGATCGACAACCAGGCACAGTGCCGCGAGCTGCTCATGGCCATCCCTCCGGAGCGGCTGCGGCAAAGCCGGCCGCTGCGCGTTGTCGCGTCGCGCCACGCCGTGGATGCGCGCCTGCTGGACCAGATTGAGCGCGTATGGCGCCTTGAGCGTCCGGATGCGCCAGACGTGCCACGCTTCCCGCCGGATTTCCAGTCCTTCGAGCTGGCCTTCTCACAAACACCTCTCGCGGTGGGATGGCAAGGACCTCCCAAGGAGAACTGGGTTATCTTGCGCAACCGGGTCGCCGATGAACCAGGCTTGGCCGGTCAGACCGGCTCGCAGTTCCCGGCACTCATCATTCAGTACCGCGACACACCTGATGAAAGCCGTCGGCATTCGCGGTGGCCGTTCTATCGGATGCCGTTGCCTGCCGATGAGGAGCTTACCCTGACCGTGCGCGTTCGCGCGGTTCCCAGCGACCGCTCTGCTGCCAAGATTGTGGCGATCGGTGGGCGCCAGCGGATTGAAAGCAACGTCACCGATCTGCGGACTGATCTCTACCAGACGCTATCTTTGAAGATCCCCGCGGAGAGCACTTCGCGTGTCATTACTTTTCAACTCGATCGTACCCGCGCCCGTAGTATCTTTGATTCCGAAGCGGAACTGATCATTCAATCGATTGAAATCGAGACGCGGCCGGTTGTCACCCAGATTGAAGATGTGGAAGAGTCAACGGATGACACTGTCGATGAATCCTCCCCTGAAGACTCCGAAGAGGAGGACCAATGATCCCGCGATCGCGATATGCCTCCAGCCCGCGTTGGATAGTCATTGGCGACAGTCTGGCGATCATTCTTGCCGGTATTATCCTGCTTGGCGGAGTCCCCACAAACGCCTACGTTGACAATCCCGATTGGCGAAGCCTCGCGTGGATCGGCTGCGCCATTCTGGGAGCATGGGGTATCCTCGGATGGGTGGCAGGGCGTTGGGACGGACCGGAGCGGCGCACATTGCGGCTCGTCACTCTACTGTTCGTGGGCATCACGGCAGTCTGCGGGCTGCAGTTGATTCCCCTGCCAGCCTCATTGGTGGAATCTCTTCAACCGGAGTGGAAGGCCTCTCTGGAGACGCTTCGTTCGGTGGGGATGGAAGCCCCCGACCGTGTCCCTCTGGCCCATGTGCCGGAGCGCGCCTTGCGTTCCTGGGACCAAATGGTCGCGGCGTTGTTCTTCTTCATTGGGGTTGCCATGCCCGCCTCGCGGGGGCGTTCCGGCCGCTTGTTCCTGTGGGTGGTGGCGGGCTTTTCGGTCCTGGAGGGATTGCTGGCTCTTTCCTCGGCTGGTACCACGGGACGTGTCAGCGGAGCCATTTACAACCCCAATCACTCTGCCGCGGCGATCATCCTGGGACTTCCCGCCTTTGCCATCCTGGTGCATGATGGGTGGAAGGACCGGTCGCTGGGTTATCAGTCAATGTCGTCTGATTGGCGCACGATGCTGATGATCCTGCTCGGCGGCGGGGCA
>CAZVAQ010000042.1:3420-4501 GCA_964625145.1 uncultured Candidatus Sumerlaeota bacterium | reverse complement strand
CTGGGAATCATCGTGATCATTGTTCTCGGGTTCCTGATCCTGCGCTCGCTCGTCGCGGATTGGCGACGCAGGAGTCTGATGAGCTGGGAGCGTCGCCGCCTCTGCCGCGCCGCATGGGCCGGATGCACCGCGGTGATGCTGCACGCGGCGGTGGACTTTCACCTGCGCATTCCCACTATCGGCCTCGCGTTTGTCGGCATGCTTGCAGTCGCCCTGCAATCGCCCGACTGGCCCAGAGCCGGTGGCAAGACCGGCGCGGGGGAGTGGGAGAGTGACGAGGAGGAGTAGGACGCACTCGTCCCGAGCCTGAACTGCTCAACCGACATCAGACCGGCGGCAGGATTGTGCCCGTCGAAACGTGGTTCCGATCCTTGGCTCTTCCCGCCCGCGCCCTCCTGGGAAGACGGCGTGCTTTCGCCTTGTACGAGGCGTGGCAGCGAAGCTCGGGCTATCCGGCAGCCGCGACCCTCTTCAGGGAGAATACCGGCCGTGCCCTCAACCTTCGGAATCCTGGCACATTCAATGACAAGATAATGTGGCTCAAGTTGCACGACCGGAACCCACTTCTTCCCATCGTCACCAACAAGGTCACCGCACGGAAGTGGATCGCCGACCGGGTGGGGGAGGATAAGTTGGTCCCTCTCGTGGGGATACATGAGTCCGCCTCCGCGATCCGGCGGGAGGATTTGCCCGACCAGTTCATCGCCAAGCTCAGCACCGGCACTGGCAGGAACATCATTGTACGCGACAAGAACGCACTGGATTGGGAAAGTTTCATCGCACAATTGCGCCAATGGAGCCGCGAGCCACAAGCCTACAAGTTGATGGAGTGGTACCATCATCAGGCAACGCCGCATATCGTTATCGAAAATCTCATGCTGGAACCGGATGGGCAAGTTCCGGGCGACTACAAGTTCTATGTATTCGACGGCCGAGTGGAGCTTCTCTACCATGTCGGCGGCCGGTACACGGAACAGACGCGCACGTTCTACAGTCTTGATTGGTCGCCTTTACCCGTGCAGTACGACCGGCATCCCTTCCGCCCGACGCTTCAACCGCCATGTCTGGACCAGATGATCGA
>CAZVAQ010000042.1:0-3320 GCA_964625145.1 uncultured Candidatus Sumerlaeota bacterium | reverse complement strand
CGTGACCAGCGGAGGGCACACACGTGATCTCCGTCATCATCTGCACACGCAATCCGCGAACCGACCATCTGGAACGGACAATCGCGGCCTTGAAGCGCCAGACGGTCCCGGCCGCCCAATGGGAGCTGCTCATTGTTGACAATGGCAGCGATATTCCCCTGTCAACACATGGAGTCAGCGACTGGCATCCCCGTGGCCGAACGGTCCGAGAGGAGAAAACGGGCGTCACCCATGCCCGGCTCCGTGCGATCGCAGAGACCAGCGGCGACTGGCTTCTGTTTGTGGATGACGACAATGTGCTCGCGGACAACTACATTCAGGAAGCCATGAGGCTCGCCAACGCGCATCCGGACCTGGGTGCCTTTGGCGCGGGGGTCATCGCTCCAGAGTTCGACGGCCCCACGCCCCGCCTGCCGTGGCTCGTCTGGCAACACCTGACTGTCCGCAGGCATCCCTGGAAGCTGAAATCGCATCGGCTCTCCTCGCGTGTCTGTCCCAGTGGCGCCGGCATGATCGTTCGTCGCGACGTCGCGCGCTTGTATCGGGAGAAGGTGCGGGGCGGCCAGCTCACTCTGGCGACGGTGCTACAATTGGTCGGCGTCCCTTTGGCCAGTCCCGGCGCCAACGACTTCGATCTGGGCTTCCAATCGGCTTCCCTTGGTCTGGCCATGGGCGTGTTCCCCTCCCTGAGGCTGACGCACCTGATGGAGGCGTACCGAACGGAGGCGGATTACCTGCTTCGACTCATCCGAAACAATGCGCGCGCCATGGCGCTTTTGGACTATGTCTATCATGATGGGCACCTGCCGCGCGGCAGACTGCCGCTTCGCGACTCCCTGCTGCGCGTCGCGACGGCCATCATGGGGCGCCGGTTTCACTATCAAGTCAAGCAGGCGTGGTGGCATGGCCAGATCGATGCACAAGGTTTGATTGCCCACCACCGCGATGCCTTGGAAGAGTTGCGAAGGACGGGCAGCATGGCGACCTCAACGATACCATTGAACGGACATGAAGACAACTCCCGCCAATCCTGACAAGCCTGCGAACAATACATGGATGGAGAAGTCGGGGGGGATACTCCGAGCCACATTGGGCAGGAGGGCTGCCTATGGGCTCTATGCAACGCATCAACGCTTGAGGGATTTCCCCATCGCGAGGTCCTTCTACCAGGAGTACATGGGCCGGCCGCTCAATCTTGATGAGCCCCGGACTTTCAACGAGAAGATAACCTGGCTAAAGATACATGACCGCAATCCGGTATTGCCGATCATTGCCGACAAGGTGCGAGTCCGGGACTTCATCGCGCAACGCATCGGACCGGACCTCCTGGTCCCCCTGATCGGCGTCTACAAGCGCGCCGGTGACATCCGCAAGGAGACGCTTCCTTCGCGCTTCATGGCCAAGGTGAACTTTGGTTCCGGCCTCTTCATCCCCGTTTGGGACATGGAGACCGTCGATTGGCCCGCAACCATCGCCCAGCTCGACTCCATGTTGCGCCAACCGCAGCCCTACAAGCTGATGGAATGGTACCAGCACCACATTCCGCCAAGGATAATCGTGGAGGAACTACTGCTCGATTCCCGGGGCGAAGTCCCCAGCGACATCAAGCTGTTCGTCTTTCATGGCAAGGTTCATCTGGCCTATTGCCTGTCCGGACGCTACGGGCGCAAGGCACTGACGTTCTATTGGCCGTCGTGGGATTTCATACCGGAGTTGTGCCGACACGCCCATGAAACGGCCCAACCCAAGCCCAGCAGGTTGGAAGAGATGATCCATATTGCCGAGATCCTCGGCGCGGGGTTCCCGTTCCTGCGCGTGGACTTCTACAACCCCGACGACCGCCTCTACATCGGCGAGCTGACCCCCCATCCCTATAGCGGCCTGTGCACCATGATCACACGGGAATACGATGAGCGATTGGGCGCACTATTGGTTATTGGACAGGCCGGTCGCCATTATTGGAAACACCGCGTCGGCAACTGATCAATCGGCCACTCGAATGGTGAGTCCTACTTGTTCTCCCATCGCAACATCCTGCCCGCACGTTCACCCGTGAACTCGCCACCTTCCCGCACGACAACGCCATTCACCAGAATGGTGTCGATTCCCTCCGCCAACTGACTTGGATTTTCGAATGTTGCCGTGTCGCGCACCTGTGCCGGGTCAAAGATCAGGATGTCTGCCGCGAATCCGGGGGCGATCAGGCCCCGCCTCTGGTGGATCAATCCCGTCGTGGTCGCAGTCAAACCCGACATCTTGTGCACTGCCTGCTCCAGCGGCAGAATGCCATCCTCCATCACATACTGGCGGATGATCTTCGCGAAGGAACCATAGCCCCGCGGATGCCGCATGGACGGCGAGCCGTCAGAGCAGACGTTCGTGAATGGATCGAGCAGCAAACCCTTCTGCACTTCCTCGTCCATGACGAAGTAGGCCGCACTACCCCCGCGCGGGCCCTTGTCGATCAGGACTTCCTCGAACGGCTTGCCGCGTTCCTCCGCCACCTGGGCCAGCGTCTTCCCCGCGTCGGAGCCGGTTCCGAACAACGTCGCCTCGGGGCCATTGCGCAGCATGACCCGGTTGCGCAGGTAATCGGCAAGTTCCGTCCGGCGTTCTGCAACCGTCTGCTCATAGTTGTTCGGTGGCAGGGCATAGTCCGGGAAGAGAATCGAAAGGCCCGTGAAGCTCGCCGAGTAGGGATAAATGTCGGCGGTGATGGTCACGCCTTCGTCGCGGAAATCCTGCAGGATCTGCAGCAACTCATTGGCGCGGCCGCCACCCTTTCCGTACACCGACTTGATATGCGAGACATGCACCGACGCTCCGGAGCCGCGACCCTGCTCCGCCAACTCGCGGATCGAATCGATCAGCACATCATCATCCTCGCTTCGCATGTGGCTCATGACAATCCCACCATGCTCCGCCACCGGCTTGGCGATCGCGATCAATTCTTCCATCCGGGAGAAGGAACCCGGTTGGTATTCCAGTCCTGTCGTCAAGCCGTACGCGCCGGCTTGCATGGCGATCCCAACCAACTCCGCCATGCGCGTGATCTGCTCTTCTGTGGGATTCTCCTCCAGCCCGACACCGGCTTCATTGCGCACGGTCCCGTGACCCACGTAGGTCATCACGTTTGGCCCCGGTCGAGCTTCTTCCACGCGCTGCATCCACTCGGCCATTCCCTGCGCCCGCGCGCTGCTGCCATCCTGGCCCAGGGCGATGGTCGTCACACCCATCGCCAGGAAATTGTGAAACTCCGGCGTATCGACCGGATCGCCATGGGCGTGGGTGTCGATGAAACCCGGCGCCACGACGCGCCC
>CAZVAQ010000041.1:0-23857 GCA_964625145.1 uncultured Candidatus Sumerlaeota bacterium | reverse complement strand
TCGGCTCGCCCGGCAAGATCACGTTTGTTCCCGGCACGATTCCCCAATCCGGCCGATCCCAATGAATACCGTCAGTACTCGTAGCCAGCGCCGTCGAATGCTTCCCCGTGTAATACCCGATCAGGTAGAACATCTTGAACAGACCGTCTGCTGGATCGAAAAAGACCCCATCGTCAAACGTGCACGCCATCCCCCCTTCCAGCTCGATGGGAGTCTCCGGCTTCAGGATCGGGTTGCCTTGATGCACTTCTGCGTTGTGAGCCGTGCGCGTCAGGTTCGTGGATTCGATCAGGAAGGAATCCACAAATAACTGACGCCCCACGTCGATCGGCACGACCGTCGGCCGATCTTCCAGATAGGGAACCCTCAATGGCGACCGATCCCGGCGAGGCACCGTCGTCGGTGGCCAGGGAGACGGCCTCACAATACCATTGTGCAGCACCTTCTCCGGCGTTGCTGGGGCCATTCTCTACGATCCTCCATGAGCGGATTGGGAGTTCGGAGCCAGACGGGGACCTCTGAGCGGTGATGCCAACAGGACGATGGGGCCTTGGAGTTAAGGCATAGAGAAATATCTATGCCAGTGTCAAGCCCAGATTCAACCCATCCATGCACAGCCAAACCACCTCACTGCCTAGCACCCGGAGAAAGGCAGTGAAAAGGACTGGAGCGTATTCCCAAGTTCTGGGAATGTGAGGATAGGCGACAACCTATAAAGAACGCATTGGCGATACCCACCTGCAGTCACCGCCGCGCCGTAGACAGGTACCATCCCATCCCAACCCAATCACATGTAACTCGAATTGGCGTCCCCGGCGGGATTCGAACCCACGACCCCAGGATTAGGAATCCTGTGCTCTATCCAGCTGAGCTACGGGGACGCAACTAGGCGCCGGGAGAGCAACTCCGGCCCGGCGCCCCCTGTGGTCGTCCAACGGCCGGGGCGCTGGCAACGCGAAATCGCCAGGCATCGAGGTCTCATTTTCGGGAACAAGCGGCCGAATCAGCTTGTCGGGAATTGTCAGGGGGGGTACCGTCCATGTGTCCCCCAAGACGGGGCGGGAGGTTCCGTGTCATGTTCTCCACCATCCGAATCATCACCTTGCTCGTCGCGTTGTTGGCGGCGGTTGCGGCCGTGCCGGCGCAGGTCACCTCCTCCACCGATCGCCCCGTCAATGTCGCCATCGAATTGCTGTCGTCGCACTTCGCGATTGGCGAACCCGTCTCCATGAACATCCGCACGGATCGCGATGCATGGGTGTATGTGTTCAGCACCGACGCACACGGCACCACGCGCCAGATTTTCCCCAATGGCCATCATCGCGACAATCATCTGCGCGGAGTGCGCTCGGTTCGTCTGCCATCGTCCAGCTATGGCCTGGTCGCCTCGGGACCGGAAGGGACCGCCACCATCTCCGCCTTTGCCACGACGCAGCAGTTCGATTGGCTGCGTTCGTACGATCTTGTCGGCGTTTCGGGCGAACCGTTCCCCGTTCGTCTGACAACGCCCGTGCAGTTCCGCGCGCGCCTGGAGGAAAGCATCGCCGCCTCGCGCCGCGCGCTGGATGCCCCGCGGCAGTCGGTGCCGTCGCGCGCCATCATGGGCGGCGCAGGCGGCATGCATGTGGAGAGCGCTTCCGCATGGCGTATCTCGCCCTCTTGCGGCTATTCCACGCGCCTGATCACGATCACGCGCCCTATCCCGCGTTCGCCCATTGTTATCCATGATGGCTTCTTCGGATCGCTGATGGGTGACGGCACGTCCTTCTCCTACAGCACCGGCCGCGGATCCATCTCATCCGGCACGACGATCTACTATCCATCCCGCGTCCCCTCGTATGATCCGCCGATTCACCACTATCCCTACCATCGCCCACCCAGCTACTTCAGCTACGACCCGTATCACCCGCCCGCCTATTCGCCGCCGCGCTATCGCGACCCGATCGATGATCGCCGGGTCCGGCTGACGACAACCACCATCCGTTCGTCACCCTCTTCTGCGTCGGTCAAGATCGATGGCCGATATTGGGGACAGACGCCGCTGACTGTGCGCCTGCCGCCGGGCACCTACGAGATTTGCCTGGAACGCGACGGTTACCGCCCCGAATACGAACGCGTCCGCATCCGCGAAGGCCGCACCGAATCGTTCCGCTTCACGCTCGACCGCGCCAGAAGGCGCTAGACACACGGCCCGTCATATTGTCTCACGGTGGAGTAGAATCACCACTCCACCGTGAAGGCACCCATCTATCATGCCGCGACTGACCGGCAGTGCCCCCATCCTCCTTGTTCGCGATGTCGTCGCCTCCGCCAATTACTTTCGCGATGCCGTCGGCTTCTCCTATGATCACTTCTATGGCGAGCCGCCCGACTTCTGCATCCTGCGACGCGACGGCTTTTCCCTCATGCTGGCCCAGCTTCCCGCCGGGCACGCGTCCACCCCGCACTGGCAAGTCCGCGACAAGATGTGGAACGTCTACTTCTGGGTCGATGACGTCGACGCCTTGTACGCCGAGCTCATCTCCGGCGGCGCGCGCATCGACTACACCCTGCACGACAAACCCTACGGCGTCCGCGAGTTCGGCATCCAGGACCTCGACGACCACGACATCGCTTTTGGACAGATCCTTTGAGCCCGGCGCAGTTCCCCAGCCTTCTCCTCCCTCTTAACAGCGCCGTTGATTGCTGAAACGAGTCCAGCAACTTGCAGCCCCATCCCAGCGCGAGATGCCACCCACGATGAGCACCGTCGACAAGGCCACCGAAACCCAGCTCAAGAACATTCAGGCAAAAACCGGCAAGACCCTCGCCCAACTCCACGCCATCATCAGCAAGTCCGGCCTCGATAAACATGGCCAGATCGTGGCCATGCTCAAGACCGAACTTGGCATCGGCCACGGCGACGCCAATCTCCTCGCGCACATCCACAAGCAGACCGACGCCGGGCAGTCAAAGGCCACCGCGGCAAAGCCCGACGACGCCACCGACCAAATCTACTCCGGCAAGAAAGCCGCCCTGCGCCCCATCCACGACAAGCTCATGACCGCCATCGCCAAGTTCGGCGACTTTGAAATCGCGCCCAAGAAAACCTACCTCAGCCTGCGCCGCAAAAAACAGTTCGCCATGATCGGCCCCGCTACCCAAAGCCAGGTCGAAGTCGGCCTCAACATCAAGGACCTCAAAGGCACCGATCGCCTCCAAGCCGAGAGACCCGGCGGCATGTGCCAATTCAAGGTCCGCGTCTCCGACGCCAAGGAAGTCGACAGGGAACTCCTCGGCTGGATCAAGGCAGCATACGATGCAGCGGGCTGAAGGGAGGGCGGGCGTCTCGCCCGCCTGGGATTAACAAGAGAGTGGACTGTTGCCAGAGGTCCGACCTTACTGGGATTGCCACCTCCTTCTCAGCTACAACGCTATGGCAGGTCGCAGTGCATCGTGAATCCGTACCGCTTGTCCATATCGACTGCGCGCAAAGTCCACAACTGGTCCCGATAGGGACCACAGTTGAATAGCCCCCCATCGCCCCGAAGGGCGATGGGGGGTAAGGAGGGATTATTGAATCGCGCCCCGGAGGGACGCCAGTTGAGTCGTGCCTATTACGTGTAGTTTGCGCACATTGTGGCATCCCATCCGCGATCATTCCTGGCTGAGAGTCGCGTGTGACACCATCGGCCAAGCGGTTCCCAAAGCGTATACAATAAAATGCGAAGCGTCCTACACACCACAACTTCATTCACGCGCGGACACCGCCTCCCCAATCCCCCTCCCCGCCTCGATCATCCTCAATCCGGCCTCCGCAACCCGGCTCCCCGGATATTCCCGCACCGCCTGCAGATAATACTCCCGTGCCTTCTCGCCGCTCCCAAGCTGCGCATGACAGAACGCCAGATTCACCAGCGCCATCTCCCGGTGGCTGATCTCGCTCGATGACAACAGCGTGACGAACCGCCAATCATCGATCCAGCGATGATGGGTGAAGAACTCATAGCTATGCTGGAAGTGCGGAATCGCATCCGAGAACTGCTCCCGGCGCACCAACCTCATGCCGGCCCGATGAGCGCGCAGCAGCAGGAACCGGCTGCCGATCGAATACACCAGATAGACGCCGGCACCAACCGCGGGATAATAAGGCAGACCAACGAACCACCCCGCTCCGATCAGCAAGCCCATGATCAGCAGATGCGGAAACAGGGAGCGCCACGCAATCTGTCGTATAACCGGTACTCTTGATGCCATGTCAGTTCATTGGTCCCTTGCAAGGCATGGTCATCGGTCCCACGTGTTTGCGCGTCTCATTCCACCAACACCCCAACGCGCTCCACCTTCACCACACCCTTCGCCACGCGCACCAGTCCCTTGTCCAACGTAATGAACGCATCGGCCTGCAACTGAGTCAACGCCAAGTACTCCGCCGCCATCGTGTCCGGCCATCCAAGCTGCTCCGCAATCTTCCATGCGACCTCCTGCAAGACCCGGTCGCCCAACAACCGCATCCGCAACCCGCGGATGAAATCCAGCCGCCGGTTCGCTTCCTTCTTCGTCAACTCCTCCCGCTGGACTGCCTGATACAGCTTCGCCAACACCTGCGACCGCAGCAGCGTCGGCGCCAGGAGCTGATGCTCCTCGGAAACCCCAATGGACTTCTCCGCAAGAAAGAGGGCCACGTCGGGCCCGATCACGAACTTGGCCATCGGACGAAGACTCCAAAGTGCCACAGAATGGTTTCAGATAGCGTGTTGGAATGAGGTGATGCTTGCGCGATCAGAAATCCGGCAATACAAACAGGGGACTCGGCCGGCTTCGCAAGACCCTCCAGTATCTGTCGAAGATCCTCGAAGTATCGCTGGTGAGTAAGCCGAAGCGTGTCCGGATGCATGCGGCTCCACTCGATCCTGATCCACATATCCCGACTTTCGTGACATCGATCGCAGCCACAGGCAACCCCCAAAATGTCCTTCAACACCCCGACGATTCCCACTTCGTTGAGATCAGAACTCTGCACGTGGAACTGGTTCTCCCCGCCCGGGCACGGATGCCCTGGCTCCGTTCGCTTCTCCCTTCCTTCAACGAGGAACGAGGAACTCTCCTTCCCGGAACTTTGCTCCCCCTGTTTTCCCTTTGACCTGAGCCCCTCCCCAACCCCAGCATACCACTCCCCCGGGGTGCGGTACCCAAGTGGTTAAGGGGAAGCTCTGCAAAAGCTTTATTCGTGGGTTCGACTCCCACCCGCACCTCCACACAACCCCTCGGACAACTCCAGATACACATCGGGCTCCACCAGCCCTCGCGCCCCTATGGGGCCGCGTCACCCCTTGCCCCCCGGCACCACGCGGAGGCATTGTCCTCTCCCCCTACTGGGGGAAGGAGGGTATCCGCACCCATGCTGCACCAGCTTGCAGTCGCCCTGTTTGCCACTTTCCTGATGGCCGCCACCATGCCGATCCACGCCGACGTCGCCAGTCACAACCCCGCCTCTCCCGAAGAGGCCGAAGGCGAAATCCGCCGCGGCGAGGACACCGCCCAATCCTGGGAGGAGCGCGGCCGGGGCCGGCTCCGCAGCGCCGCCGCCAAGATCGAGCCCTCCCTGAAGGGCGATCCCGCCCGCGCCCAGGAATACGTCGATTACTTCCCCAAGGAATTCCTGAACGACCGCCGCCTGTTCCCCTACAAGGTCACCGCCACCGCACAGCCGGAAGGCACCATCGCCCTCTCCGGCTACGTCGGCTACAGCGAAAACCTCGACACGCTGCTCCAGTTCCTCGAATCCCTCGGCCTGCAGATCTCGGAGAACACCATCGAGGTCCTCCCCAGCGCCAACCTCGGCGAAGAGCAGTTCGCCTTCGTCAACGTCACCGCCGCCGCCTATTACGCCGGACCCAGCGAACGCAGCGAACGCGTCACCGTCGGCCTCCTCGGCGATCCCATCTTCCTCCTTCGCGCCGAGACGGACGGCTACTTCCTCGGCATGGGGAACGAAGGATATGTCGGCCACATCCACGAATCCAACATCGTGCGCGTCGATGCTGACACGTTTGACACGCGCATGAGCGAACGCCGCGTCCGCCTGCTCCGCGATGAGAAGGCCCCCGACGGCAAGGTCATCCCCACCGGCGCCATCGTCTTCCTTGAAGAAGCCGAGACATCCGACGGCCGCGTCCTGGTCCGCCTGCCGGACAACACCCGCACCGCCCTCCCCAAGGAGACCGTCACCATCCGCTCCGATACACCCGCCGCCACCGAAGCCGCCCTCGCCGCCGCCCATCGCCTGCTCGGCACACCCTACGTCTGGGGCGGCCGCTCCTTGGAAGGCATCGACTGCTCCGGCCTGGTCCAGACCTCCTTCCGCTCCGTCGGCTTCAGCCTCGCCCGCGACAGCGACCAGCAAGCCCTCGCCGGCGCCCTCACCGGCACCCGCTGGCACCGCGGCGCCATGCAGCGCGGCGACACCGTCTACTTCGTCGGCCGTTGGGGAACCATCTCCCATACCGGCATCTACCTCGGTGACGGCAAGTACATCGAAGCCGCCGGCCCCGGCGTCCAGATCACCAGCCTCAAGGCCGGCGACGAGAACTACAGCGAACGCCGCGACCGCACCTTCGTCTTCTCCAAACGCCTCATCGAGTAAGTCGCGTCCGAATTATACGTTGCCCCAACCCCACAACCCACCCACCACATCCAACCCGCACCTCTTCATCCTTCATCCTTCAACCCTCAACCCGCATCTCTTCATCCTTCAGCCTTCATCCTTCATCCTTCATCCTTCCTCCTTCCCCCCTCTCTCATGTCTCGTCACTTCCTCGCCATCAGCTCCCTCACGCGCGACGACCTGCGCGAAATCATCGGCATGGCCCAGCGCCTGAAAGCCGCCTCGAAGGAGGCGCTCGCCGCCAACCGCCGCGAGCCCGCGCACCTCGTCGGCAAGACCCTCGCCGCCATCTACGAGAAGCCCTCGCTGCGCACGCGCTGCTCCTTTGAGACCGGCATGTTCCAGCTTGGTGGCCACGCCATCAACTTGCAGGCCAGCGAGATCGGCAAGCTCGGCGAGCGCGAATCCATCAGCGACCTGGCCCGCAATCTCTCCCGCTGGGTCCAGATCATCACCGCCCGCGTCTTCTACCACCCAACCCTCGAAGAGCTGGCGCAGTGGGCCGATGTTCCCATCATCAACGCCCTCTCCGATTTCGAGCACCCCACGCAGATCATCGCCGACTACCTCACGATCCTCGAACACCACGGCACCATCGACGGCTTCCGCCTCGGATGGATCGGCGACGGCTACAACGTCTGCAACTCGCTCATCTTCATGGCTGCGATCTTTGACAACGAGATGGTCATGGCCATCCCGCACAACTACGACCCGCGCATGACCGTCTGGGAGATCGCCCGCAAGCTCAACCCCCGCGCCGAAAAGAACATCCGCATCGTCCGCGACCCCAAGGAAGCCGCCATCGATGCCGACGTCCTGTATACCGACATCTGGACCTCCATGGGCTACGAAGCCGAGGCCATGATCCGCAAGAAGGCCTTCCAGGACTACCAGATCAACCAGCAGATCCTCGACCTGGCCCCGCCCCACGCCTTCGTCCTCCACGACATGCCCGCCAAGCGCGGCCTGGAAATCACCGACGAAGTCATGGACGGCCCCCGCTGCCGCGCCTTCGACCAAGCCGAAAACCGCCTCCACGCCATCAAGGCCATCCTATGCTGGTGCCTGGGCATCGAAGTCTAGGAAGCAGTTCCCCGTTCCTGGTTCCCCGTTCCTGGTTCCCCGTTTCTGGTTCCTCGTTCCCCGTTCCAAAGCTTCGACGCTCTCTCCCGTCACAGATTCGCCCGCCTGCCAACCCTTCGGCCTACCATTCCGGCCCTCACCAACCAGCCCCCTCCCCGGAAAACGAGGAACCGGGTCCGCGAGCCCCTGTCCGCGGACCCGCCCTTGGGATTGACAGCCCGCACCCCCCTCCAGAACCCTTCCGCTCCCTCCGGGGTGGTCTTTTTTGGGCCCCGCGCCCACTACCCGACCAAATCACCCGAACATGAGGCCATTTATGGCGGAAGTACTCCCCTTCGCAGGGACACGGTTTAACACCCAAGGCAAGGAACTCAACCTCGGCGACCTCATCTGCCCGCCCTATGACACCATCCGGGCCGACGACCAAAAGGCCCTGCACGAGCGCCACCCCAACAACATCATCCGCCTCGTACTGGGCTATGAAACCGCCAGCGATGACGAGACCAACAACCGCTACACCCGCGCCCAGGAATGCTACCGCGAGTGGAAGGCCACCGGCGTCCTCTCCGACGAGCAACGCAAGTGCCTCTACGTCTACGAGCAAACCTTCACCCCCGAGGGCGCCGACAAACCCGTCCGCCGCATCGGATTCTTCGGCCTTGTCAAGCTCATGGATTTCCGCAGCGGCAAGACCCGCGCCCTCGAGATGACCTTTGACTCACCCAAGCAGGACCGCCTCCGCCTGATCCGCACCATCCAGGTCAACGAAAGCCCCCTGCACATCCTCTACCGCGATCCCGAATCCTCCGTCGAGGCAGTCCTGGACGAGGCCACCAAGAAGGTCCCCCCCACAGAGGAGTTCACCACCCCCGACGGCATGACGCACCGCGTCTGGATGCTCCACAAGAAGGAGCCCATCCTGCGCATCCACGAGGCCATGAAGCCCATGCGCCTGTTCATCGCCGACGGACATCACCGCTACGAGACAGCGCTGAAGTACCGCGACGAAATGCGCGAGATGACCGGACGCCGCGACGGCCGCCAGCCCTACGACTTCGTCCTCATGTACCTGCAGCGCGCCGAGGACGAGACGCTCCTCACCGCGCCCTTCCATCGCGTCCTCGCCCGCGAGCTCGGCCTCGACACCAACATGGACGAAGTCATCGAGGACCTCGAGGAGTACTTCAACGTCACCGAATTCAAGCTCAACATGAAGGACCTCGACAAGGCAGCCCATTCCGTCAACGACAAGGTCCGCGCCAACCGCCAAGCCAAGACGCGCTTCGTCATGGCGCTCCCCAATGGCCGCGCCTGGCAGCTCTCCCTAAAGAAGGACGCCGACCTCAACGAGATGATCGAAGAGGAAACCATGTCCCCCGAACTCAAGGCCATGGACTCCGTCATCCTCCACAACTACGTCATCACCCGTGGTTGGATCGGCAACCCCGACGTCGAACTCGACGAGGACGACATCTTCTACCGCACCAACGCCCGCGAGGCCCTCGACCTGCTCCAGCGCCGCAAGGGCTGTGTCGCCTTCTTCATGAACCCCGTCGAAAAGGACGAAGTCCTCGCCATCGCCGAAAGCGGCGAGCTCCTCCCGCACTACTCCGTCAACTTCCACCCCAAGATCCCCTCCGGCATCGTCCTGCGCGACCACAACGTCGGCTTCGGCTGATCGCCACCCAGAAACCAACCCGCAATAACCTTCGGGCGGCTGCACCCAAGCAGCCGCCCGATTCATTTCTTGCATCTCGCCCTTATTGACTTTTGAATTCTGAATTTTGAATTCTGCATTCACTTCCACTTCCAATCCAACAAATACCTCTCTCCCCGCTTGTGCACCTCGCACTCGCCCGCAAACGCCGTCCCGAGCACCTGCGCATTCAACACATCCGCCGTCGCCCCGGTCGCCAACGCCTTCCCATCCCGGACCACCATCGTCTTCGCGATGGAGGGACGAATCTCCTCGATATGATGCGTCACCAGGATCAACGTCGGCGCATCCTTCGCCGCGAGCAGCTTCTCCACATCGTCCAGGAACTCCTCCCGCGAACGCGGATCGAGCCCCGCGCACGGCTCGTCAAGGATCAGCAACCCCGGCTGGTGCACGAGCGACCGCGCCAACAGCACCCGCTGCCTCTCCCCTTGGCTCAGCACACCATACGGGCGCCGCAGGATCCGCCCCGCCCCCACGCGCTCCAGCGCGTACGCGGAAGCCTCCAGCTCCACCTCCGTATACTCATGGTACTGCGAAGACAGCGCCGCGTCGAAACCCGTCACCACGATCTCCAGCGCCGGCGCATCATCCGGAAAGCGCGCCTGCAGCGAGCTGCTCGCCCAACCGATCCGCCGCCGCAGCAGTGGAATGCTGCACTCGCCGAATCGCTCGCCCAACACCTCCACGCGCCCGGAAGTCGGCCACTCGTAGCCTGTGATCACCTTCAGCAGCGTCGTCTTCCCGCTGCCGTTTGCTCCCAGCAACGACCAATGCTCCCCCGCCTCCACCGTCCACGACACGCCATCCAGGATCGTCGTGCCCGACCGGCGCAGGTGGATGTCCGCCAGCCGGATGACAGGAATCTGCTCGCTCATTGACCGATCGCCGCCAGTCGCTTCTTCAATCCCTCTTCGATCGCCTGCAACTCGTCCACCGACAGCTTCACCGCCGCCGCGCGCACCGTCTCCTTCACCTGCTGCGGTGACCGCCCGCCAACGATCGCGCTGGTGATCGCGCCGCCGCGCAACACCCACGCGATGGCAATCTCGCCCACGCCCACGTTGTGCTTCTTGGCGATGGGGCGGACAGTGTTCTCGATGAACTCGATGTTCGCCGACAGCGCGGGCTCCTTCGCATTCACATTGTTCCGCCGCCAATCATCCTCCGGCAGCGACTTCACCCACGCCGCGCTCAGCTTCCCGGTCAGGAAGCCGCTCACCATCGGCGAGTAAGACACGATCCCGATGTTGTGCTTGCGGCAATAGGGCTGCGTCTCCGCCTCGATCTGGCGCCGCCACATGGAATAAGGCGGCTGCAGCGAATCGATCGGCGCAATCTTGCGCACGCGTTCCATTTGTGCCGCGTTGAAGTTCGACACGCCAATCGCGCGCACCAGGCCCTTCTCCTTCGCCTCCGCCAGCACTTCCCACGCCTCCTCGATGTCCTCCTCCGGATTCGGCCAGTGAATCTGGTAAAGGTCGATCACGTCCACCCCCAACCGCCGCAGCGATCCCTCCAGCTCCTCGCGCACCGACTTCCGATTCAGGCAGTTCACCACGCTTCCGTCATTTCCCTTCAGCAGCCCGCACTTCGTCGCCACGATCACTTCGTTCCGGCGCCCCTTGATCGCGCGCCCCACGACCTCCTCGCTGTGGCCGTGGCCATACACGTGCGCCGTGTCGATCCAATTGATCCCCGCGTCCAAGGCCGCGTGAATCGCGCTGATGGAATCCTGATCATCCTGGGGGCCCCAGGCGAACGCCCAACCCCCGCCGCCAATCGCCCATGCGCCAAACCCCATCACGGTCAACTCCAGTTCCGAAGCGCCAAGTTTGTTCTTTTGCATCGTCTATCTCCCGTTGCCTGGAATAAGGCTGGCATACCCGCGCACTCTTCCCCATCATGCGTCCCGGTGCAACCGGGATACACCCGTCCACCCGCCAACGGTGTCGTCCATGAAGATCTCCGTTCTCAAGAAAATCCACCGCCGCCGCGCCCTCTGGCGCGTTGAGTTCGACGACGACACACCGCCACTCGAACTCGCCGAGGAATCCGTCTTCGCCGAAGCACTCTCCGTTGGCATGTCCGTCGACGCATCGCGCCTCGCCGCGCTCCAACACGCCGACCAACTCCGCCGCTGTCGCGCCCGCGCCTGGGATCGTCTCTCCCGCCGTCCTCATTCCCGCGCAGAAATGCGTCGCGCCCTGCGCAACGCGCGCTTTCCCGCCAACGTCGTGGACGAGGTGCTCGACCGCATCGCCCAAATGGGATACTTGGACGACAAAGCCTACGCGCGCCAAATCGTCGAAGCCCGCGTGCAGCGCGCGCGCGAAGGCCCGCTCCTCGTGCGCCAGAAACTCGCGCAGCGCGGCGTCGCCCGCGAGATCATCGACGAGGCCATCGCGCCCGCCGAAGATCCCGCCCATCAGGCCGAAGCTGCCCGCGCCTTGTTGGAAAAGTGGAACCGCCGCAGCCAACCCGCCGATCCGCGCAAGCGCCGCCAAGCCGCCGCCGCATTCCTCGCCCGCCGCGGCTTCGATTCCGAGATCGTCTGGGAAACCGTCGCCACCATCATCAACACCGGCCGCGAAGAAGCATGATCCTCATCGGCACATCCGGTTTCAGCTACGACGACTGGCGCGGGCGCTGGTATCCACCCAACCTGCCCAAGGCGAAGATGCTCGACGCCTACGCCGACGTCTTCAACGCCCTCGAAATCAACGCCACCTACTACCGCACGCCAACTCCCTCCACCGCGCAGCGCATGATCGACATCGCCGCCGGCCGACTGCAGTTCGCCATCAAGGCCCCCGGCGCCCTCACACACCAACGCCAACTCGACACCACCACCGTTGATCCGTTCCTGACATTCCTCGCACCCTTCGCCGAATCGCGCAAACTCGCCGCCGTGCTGCTTCAATTTCCAAACGCGTTTCATTTCACAACTTCGAACATCGACTTCCTCGCCCGCACGGCCGACGTGCTTCATCCGCATCCCCTTGCCGCCGAACTGCGTCACCAATCCTGGGACACCGACGACGCCGACAGGCACCTTCACACACTCGGCTATTCACGCAGCGCCGTCGACCAGCCCGAAATCCCCGGCCTCTCCCAATCGCAGCGTTGGACCATGACCGGCCCGATTGCCTACCTGCGCTTCCACGGCCGCAACGCCGGCCAATGGTACAACCAGCAGAATCCCCACGACCGCTACCGCTACACCTACACCGACGAACAACTCGACACCTGGCTCAAACCCATCCGCACCGTAAGTGAAAAGGCCACCTCCACCATGCTCTTCTTCAACAACCACCCCGAAGGCGCCGCCGCCTGGAACGCCGAAACCATGGCCGAAAAACTCGGCGTCCCTTTGAGAGGGTCCGGATATCGCGACATGTTCTTCTGAATGGCGCGATCGCCTGAAAGGCGCCATCTCACCATGACAGCCCTTCCCATCGCACCCGTCCCGCATATCTCCCCCGTCCCGCATATTACCCCTGTCCCTGCTGTCCCCCCTCCCTGCTGTCCCTGCCGTCCCTGCTGTCCCTGCTGTCCCTGCTGTCCCTCATGTCCCTTGTTTCCCACCACCCTCAAAGGACCCCACCACCATGATCTTCGAAGCCCACATCCCCAGCGAAAAAGCCCAGAAGAGCCTCTCCCGCCTGCGCGAGCGTTTCCAGCTCGACAGCCTCCCCCACGCGCTCACCTACCTCTCCCTCTCCGAGGAAGCCCTCAACGACATCTCCATGAACCTCGCGCGTCACATGAAGGACACCGAACTCACCGAAGGCCTCAAACTCCTCATCGCCCTCGCCAGTGCCGTCACTCAAGGCAGCCCCCAGGTCGCCGAGTTCTTCTCCCAAGCCGCCATCAAGGCCGGCCGCTCGCGCTCCGACATCGCCGCCGCCTTCGGCATCGCCGTCGGCATGGGCTTCAACAACGCCTACTACCGATTCCGCTACCAGGTCACCAAGGAGGACTCCGTCAAGTTCAAGGAGTTCAACCCCGCCTTCAACACAAGCACCCTCATCCACTGCCCCCTTCCCGACCTGGAGCGCGAGATCATCTCCGTCGCCGTTTCCTCCATCAACAACTGCCAGGGCTGCGTCAAATCCCACGTCATGAAGGCCCGCGACGCCGGCATGACCGACCCCCAACTCGACGAGGCCATCCGCATCGTCTCCATCGCCGTCGTCATGGCCCAGGCAGTCAACGCCGTCACCCCCCCCATGGGCGAAATCCCCTGATCCCTCCCTGTCCTCCTCCCAGCCAGGAACCAGGAACGAACTTCCTCTTGTGCTTGTTCTACTACCGGGTGTTTGGAGCGATACACCAAGTTTGGCACGGTCCAAAAGGACCGCTGCCTTGACAAGGGTGCCCTTCCTGCCCGCATTTCAAATCAGCAGGACGCTCCTAACACCCGAAAACAAAGCGCGACAACCTCCCCATGGCAACCGACCTTCTCTGGCTCAACGGCACCATCACCGCCATCGAGGACGCGCGCATTCCCATCGAGGATCGCGGCCTGCTCTTTGCCGACGGCATCTACGAAGTGGTCCTCTTCTACGACGGCGTTCCCTTCATGATGCGCGAGCACCTGGAGCGCTGGGCTTTCAGCGCCCGCGGCATCATGCTCGACGACAACCGCACCATCGAATGGCGAAGCGCCATGCTCCGCGACCTCGTCGCGCAGAGCGGCCACCGCGATGCCATGGTCTACGGCCAGATGACCCGCGGCGTCTCCCGGCGAAACCACCTCTTCCCAGA
Source organism: uncultured Candidatus Sumerlaeota bacterium (assembly GCA_964625145.1). Lineage (GTDB taxonomy): Bacteria > Sumerlaeota > Sumerlaeia > SLMS01 > JAHLLQ01 > CAYTRP01. The sequence continues at coordinate 9,641 of CAZVAQ010000041.1, read as the reverse complement.
CCCGGCCACCACCCCCCCCACCGAGTTCTGGTTCGTCCGTGCCGCACCGCGCCACAACCCCGACCATTACGAGAACGGCGTCGCCATCATCAGCCACCCCGACGAGCGCTGGGCACACTGTCACTACAAGACCATCTCGCTGCTCCCCAACTGTCTCGCCAAGGAACGCGCCCGCCGCGCCGGTTGCTTCGAAGCCGTCCAGTTCCGCAACGACGGCATCGTCACCGAAGGCACCACCTCCAACATCTACTGCGTCCGCAAGGGCACCCTCTACACCCACCCCGCTGGACAGGAAATCCTCAGCGGCATCACCCGCATGGCCATTCTCCAACTCGCCCGCGAACTGGAGATCCCCGTCCGCGAGGAAGCCGTGCACATCGACGACTTCCGAGCCGCCGACGAGATCTTCCTCTCCTCCACCACCATGGAAGTCATGCCCGTCACGCGACTGGACTGCCAGGCGGTCGGCTGCGGGCGCGTCGGCGAGGTCACCCGCCGCTTGCGCCACGCCCTGCGCCAGCGCATCCTTGATGAGGTCGCATTGGGCAGCGAGCAACACGCCGCAGCCCACGCCTGAGACTTCTCAAGAACGGTGGGACAAACCATGGCAACCGTCGCAGACCTTCTGGTCGCCATCGACCAGATTGCACCCTTCCGCCTCGCCGAGTCCTGGGACAACGTCGGCCTCCTCGTCGGCGATCCCGACAGCGATTGCCAACGCGTCCTCGTCGCCTTGGAAGTCACACCCGAGGTCATCGACGAAGCCATCGCCCGCGACACCCAAGCCATCGTCGCCCATCACCCGCTCATCTTCCGCCCGCTGAAGAGCATCGCCGATACCACGCCGCAAACGCGCATGCTCGCCCGTCTCCAGCGCGCAAACATCGCCCTGATCGCTGCACACACAAACTGGGATTCGGTCCCCGACGGCACCAACGGCGAAATCGCCGACCGCCTTCATCTCATCAATCGCACTTTCCTCGCACCGGCGAGCCCCGAACGTTCCTTCAAGTACGCCGTCTTCGTCCCCACATCGCACATCGCCCAGATCATCGACGCCATCCACGCCGCAGGCGCCGGCGTCATCGGCAACTACACGCATTGCACATTCCGCTCGCCCGGCACCGGCACCTACAAGCCCGGCGAAGGCGCCGCCCCCTACGCCGGCAGCATCGGCAACCTTGAACAAGCCGAAGAGGTCCGCCTCGAAACCGTGTGTCCCGCCAATCGCCTCGGCGCCCTGATCGAATCCGTCAACCACGCGCATCCCTACGAAGAAGTCGCCTACGACGTTTACCCCCTCGAACCAACAGCTCCTGCTGTCTATGGTCTCGGTCTGGTTGGCGAGCTCCCGCAATCCACCACCCTCGCCGAACTCGCCCAGACTTGCAAGACCGCCATGGCGCGCGACACCGCCCAGCCCCTGCGCACCATCGGCCAAATCGGCGACCCCAACCGCACCGTCCGCCGCATCGCCATCTGCAGCGGCGGCGGCGGCAGTCTGGTCCACCGTGCCATCGCAACCCGCGCGGACGCCTACATCACCGGCGAGATGACGCACCACGAAGCCGCCGACCTCTCCCAAGCAGGTCTTGGCGGCATTCTTCTCGGCCACTTCAACAGCGAAGCCATCGCCAACCAACGCCTCGCCGCCCGCCTCCAACAACATCCCACCCTGCAGACCCTGGAATTCCTCGTCTCCGAAAAAGAATCCGCCCCCGTCACCCGAGTATAACCCCCCACTCCATCCTTCATCCTTCAACCTTACGCCAGCGGATAGCTCACCGTAAACGTCGATCCCTTCCCCAGCGTGCTCTCCACCTCGATCTCGCCGTGCGTCGCCTGCACCAGCATCCGCGTCACCGCCAGTCCCAGCCCCAATCCCTCGTGCCCGCGCGTCAGGCTGTTGTCCACCTGGAAGAACTGGTCGAAGATGCGCTGCAACTTGTCCGGCGGGATGCCCACGCCGTGGTCCCGGATCGCGATGCGCAGTTGCTGGCCGCTGCGCTTGAACTCCACCTGCACCTCGCCATCCGGCGGCGAGAACTTCATCGCATTGTCCAGCAGGTGAAAGAAGATCCTCTCCAGCGCATGCTCGTCGCACACGATCGCCGGCACGGTTCCGTCGAACACCGGCTCCACGCTCACGCGCTGGTCGCGGCGGCGGCTGTCAAGTCGCGGGAATGTCGCGAACAGCACGTGCAGCGGATCCACCGCCTCCATCCGCAGGTCCCGCATCCCCTCCGCCTCGATCTCCGCGATCTCGATCAGGTCCGTCACCATGTTGTTCAGGTGCCCGGTATTGCGCGCCACGCGCTCCAGCAGGCTCCGCTGGTTCTCGCTGATCGGCCCGACGCGCTCCTTCAACACCAGGTCCACAAACCCCGTGATCGCCGTCAGCGGCGTTCTTAGCTCATGGGAAATTGTCGAAAGGAAGTTTGATTTAAGCTGGTCGACCGCCTTCAGCTCCTGGTACGCGCTCTCCAGGTCGTTGATCAGCTCCGCGTTCTGCAGCGCCAACGCACCCTGCGTCGCGAACCAATCCAACTGCTCCAGATCCGGCAGGATGATCGGCTCCCCGCTCAGCCGCCGATCCAGCAGGATCAACGCCCGCAAACCCTTGTTCGTACGCAGCGGCACCAGCGCGGACTCATCCGCCAACAACCCCACCAGATCCGACGGCAGCTCGATCTCCTTGTCGCTCTTCCGCACCACCTGCGGCGACAGGGCCAACTGCGCCTGGCGGAACAACCCCCGGCCCTGCGGGTCGCACTGCCCATGCGCTTCGTCATAGAAAAGCGACGACACCGCACGGCTGCGCGCGTTGTCCGTCGCAAGCCGCTGGAACACCGTCACCCAATGCGTCCCCAGCTCCAGCATGCGCAACTCCTCCACCACCCCCTCGTCCGCCACCCCCCGCTCCAGCAGCTCCTCCTTGCGCTGCGTCAGGAAGTTCACCTCCGACTCCAGATCGCTGCGCAGCTCCTCGGCCTCCTCGCGCGACTCCAGCGCAATGCAGTACCGCCCCGTGAAATGCGAGCGCCCGGGGATGTTCTCGAACACAATCGCCTGTGAATACCCCAACCCCAACGGCGAGATCAGCCCCGACAGCAGCACGGAATACACATCCTCCACGCTGACCGCCGAACTCAGCGCCAGCGACATGCGCGTCACGCACCGCAACTGGCTCACCAGATGTTGAGTGGTTCGAGATTCCGCAGAAAAGACATCAGACACGACGACCACCCCATGGGCCGAGGATCCCGTCGGCAACCCACCAACGAGTTGCCGCCACCCTGTGCCACCAAGCCCGTCGTCGCAAGAGGAAGCCAGTGCCGCCCCTGCATGTTATCCAGCGTGCCGTCGCCCCCGCCAGCCCGAACCTCCCTTGTCGGCTCTGCAATCCCTGCTGTCCCTACTGTCCCCGCCATCCCCCCCTTCACGCCTTCAAATACTTCGTCATCGTCAGGATCGTCCCCTCGCCCGGCGGGCACTCATAGGCCACCTCGTCCATGAAGTTCCGGATGATATAAATGCCCAATCCCCCCTTCCCGCCTCGCTTCACGTACTCCTCAATGCTGCGCGCGCCTTCGGGCTTCTTGTCCAGGCCCACCCCGCGATCGCGCACCCGGAATGAGATCCGGTTCTCCGAGACGCACACCTGCAGGTGCAGCACGAAATCCGCCGGCTCAATCTTCGGCAATTGACCATCCGAGCCGGCCGAATAGGCGTGACGGATCACATTCGCGCACGCCTCGTCCACCGCCATCTCGATCTGGTCGATGTCCTCCTCGCAAAAACCCGCTTCACGCGCCACGCACGTGGCCACGTTGCGCAGGATCGACAACACCCGCGTCTTCACCGGACATCGAATCTCGAAATCCAACACATCCTGCTCGACGGGCTGACAAGGGGGCGAAGCCATCGCGGGAGGCCTCCGGCACAATCAGGGGTTGCTCAGGCGGTTACGACAACGGGCTCCTCAATTCCACCCGTCAACCTTGTCGTACGTTTGTCGTGGCCTCGGATTCATTGTTGATGATGCGGAAAATGTTCGTGAACCCCAACGTCCGAAAAACCCGGAACACCTTCTCCGTCGGCTTCAGCAGGAACAACTCGCTCCCCCGCTCCCGCAGGCGCCGCGTCAAACCCATCAACGCACTGATCCCCGCCGAGCTGATATAAGTCAGTTCAGACAGGTCCAGAATCATGCAAGGGCACGCGCCCTCCCCCCCGCCATTGTCCAGCAACCCCTGCACCGAGCGCTCGAAAGCCACCACCGTGTGGCTGTCCAGGCAACCGTGCAACTCCAGCCGCCGCACGGCAGGGTCCGTCTCCGGGTGGATCACCAAGTCATAGTTCTTCAAGCTTTGGCCTCCTTGGCTAGGCGACTACCGATTTCCCGGAAAGACCCGCAGTCCCGTCGTCCTCCAACCCGACCGCCATTTGTGACCCAATATTACCGTTCCAGCGCATCACGACAAGCGTAATATCGTCATGTTGCGGCCGCCCCCCTGTGAATTCCCGGATGTCCCCCAGCAATCCCGCGATCACCTCCTTCGGCTCCTCCTGCGCCAAGTCCGCCAACGCCGCCAGAAAACGCTCCGTGCCGTACTCCTCGTAGTCCTCGTTCATCGCCTCCGACACGCCGTCGGTATACAGCACCAACGTCCCGGCCCGCTTCAGGTCCACCTCATCCTCCTCGATCCGGTCAAACAACTCCCCCTCCACCATCCCCAGCACCATCCCCTCCGGATCGCGCAACTCCACATGGCCGTCCTGCGCGCGATAACAGACCAACGGCTCGTGACCCGCCCGTGCAAAACGGAACATGCCCGTCCCACGGTCCAGGATGCCATACGTCGCCGACACGAACGTGCTCTCCTTCGTGTCACGCGTCAGGGCCGAATTCACGGCCCGCAACACCTCGCGCGGCGACAAGTTCCCCGGCGCGTTTGCACGCAACGTGCTCCGCAGCGACGCCATCACCAACGCCCCGGGGATACCCTTTCCCGAGACATCCCCCACGATGATCCCCAAGTGCTTCTCATCCACATCGATGTAATCGAAGTAGTCCCCGCCCACCTCCAGCGCCGGCTGGCTGAAGCCGGCGATCTCCACCTCCGGCAACTGCGGATCCCTCCGCGGCAGCAGCAGCTTCTGGAAATCATGCGCCACCGCCAACTCCTGCTCCATCCGCTGCTTCTCGGCATTCTCCTCGTGCAGGCGCACTACATCCAGCGTCGATGCCACCTGGTCCGCCAACGCCTGCACGATGTCCAGATCCGAGCGGTTGAACGTCATCCCCGGCGTCGTGTCATCGCGCTTGTTGATCAACACCAACACGCCAAGAATACCACCGCGCACCTGCAACGGGGCGATGATCATCCCCTCGATCTCCACCAACGTGTGTGCGGAAGCCGGAATGCGTTCGTCAGAACGCCCATTCGGGATCAGGATCGCCTCTCCCTGTTGCACCGCCGCCGCAAAGATCCCCTCGCGCGCCGACAAGCGCTCCTTCTTCACATAATCCGCCAGGTACTTGCGACGCGAGATCAGCTTGTCCGTTGCCACCTCGTGCAGCGGCGGGAACAAGCCCTGCACCACCCGCGCCTGCAGCACATCCGGTTCGTCCTTGTCCCGCAAATAAATCGCCCCCGCGTCAGCCCGAGTCGCCTCGCGGCTGAACGACATCACCATCTCCAACGTCTCCCCCAGCTCGAACTTCTTGGTGATCAGGTCGCCGAATTCATTCAGGAAGCGGAACACCGTCTCCCGCTCGCGATCCCGGTCCGCCGTCCGCTGCCGCAACCACCGGATCTCCCGCTGCGCCTGAAGCAGCAGGAACCCCAGGACGCAAACGCCCCCCAGCAGCAGGACTGTCACGATCCAGCCCACGAGAAATCCTTCCCACGGCCGAAGGTGAAAGCGGCCCGGTGACAGGCCGCCCTTCAAAGTCCTGCATCAACCAACCGCCCCAACGCAACTACAGACACCACCCCAGCCCCCCCCCCGGGCCCGGCCGGGGGGGACGCCCGGAGCCGGGGGCGCCTTCATCCCTCATCCTTCATCCCTCATCCTTCATCCTTCCCCCTTCCCCCTTCATCCTTCCGCCTTTTCCTTCCCCGTCGGCCACATCGGCGGCCGCATCGACACCAGCCGGTTCATGAACTTCACCACCACAAACACCGAGAACGCGATGATCAGGAACTCGATCACCGTGTTCAGGAACATCCCATACCGCATCGCCACCTCCGCCGCCGTCTCTGCGCCATCGGGCCCCAGCACCGCTTCCTTCAGCACGAACTTCAACTCCTTGAAATCCACGCCCCCAATCGCCAACCCGATCGGCGGCATGATCAGGTCATTGACGATCGACTGCACGATCTTGTTGAACGCCGCGCCGATGATGATACCCACCGCCATGTCCAGCGCATTCCCCTTCACGGCAAATTCTTTGAACTCCTGGATAAATCCCATCTTCGTTCATCCTTTCGGAAGGAGATTGAACTTCATGTCACCCCGGTAAACTCACAGGGACAAGACCAATCGCGCACACCCCCCTTGCCACCCGCCGTCCACGCGATAGCTTTCTGCAAACCATACCCTCGCGACCGGGCAACCATGGAAATCACCGTACAAAGCACCATCGACAGCACCCCCCAGCCCAGCCTCCTCTTTCCCGCCAGCGCACCCGGCCCGCGACCGCTCCTCGTCCTGCTCCACCAATGGAGCGGCGACTACCGCCAGGACTACGCCCTCTGGCACGAAGCCGTCCGCCAGCGCGACTGGCACCTCCTCCAGCCCGACTTCCGCGGCATCAACTACAACCCCAACGCCTGCGCTTCCCCCCTTGCCCAACAGGACATCCTCGACACCGTCGCCCACGTCCTGCAGCGCCTCCCCGTCGACACGGCGCGCATCTACCTGGCCGGCGAATCCGGCGGTGGCCACATGTCCATGATGATGGCCGCCCGCTACCCGCAATGCTGGTCCGCTGTCTCCTCCTGGGTCGGCATCTCCGACCTCGCCGCATGGTACCACCAATCCGTCGAGCGTGCCACTCGCTACGCCGGCGCCCTCGAATCCGTCACCGGCGGCAAGCCCGGCGACAGCCCCGACGTCGATGAGCAATACCGTCTTCGCTCGCCCATCACGTGGTTGCACAACATTGGCGACCTCCCCATGGAGATCAACGCGGGCATCCACGATGGCCACGACGGCAACAGCGTCCCCGTCTCCCAAACTCTCCACGCCTTCAACGCCATCGCCCGCTCGCACGGCAATGCACCCATCTCCGAAGACGAAATCGCACGCAGCGTTTCCCGCCAACTCGAACCCATCCCGGCCGGTGATCCCTTCATCAACCGCCCGATCTACCTGAGCCGTAACAGCCACAACGCGCGATGCGTCCTCTTCGAAGGCGGCCACGACGGCCTCCCCGAAGCAGGCCTCCAGTTCCTCGCGTCGCACCAACGACCCACCTCCTGGCAATCCACGTGAACCCTGCCACCCGCGCCACTCTCCTGCTCGTCTTCACGGCGTGGGTCGCCCTCGTCCTTACCGGCTCCTTGACCATCGGATGGCGCATCCGTCCCGAGTGGTTCCTGCCCGGAAACTTCGACATCGCCCGCCTCGCCGAACCACTCCACGCCATCGGCGGATTCCTACTCCTGCTCCCCGCCATCATCGGCTGGGGATGCATTGCGGGCCGCGCCCTGCGCCTGCTCCCCGTGGACTCCCGCCCTGCCCGCGCCCTGTACATCCTCCTCCTCGGCCAGCTCACCGCCTCGCTCCTCGTCCTCTTCATCGGCCTGGTGGGCCTGTATCCCTTGGGCGTTTGGCTCGTCCTCTTCGGCGCGGGCGGCATCGTTTCAGAAGCGCCCATCTGGCTCGCCACCATCCGCGGAATCCGTACCCCGCGCACGGCCACCGGCTGGTGGACTCTCGCGTGCGTCATCGTCTGCATCGTCGCCTTCATCCCCGCCCTTGCGCCTGTCGTCGAAAGCGACGGCCTGCGCTACCACCTCTTCGCCCCGCAGGAATGGCTCAAGGCCGGCCGCATCACCCACCTGCCCTATCACGCCTTCTCCAATCTGCCGCTCCAACACAACATGCTCTACCTCGCCGGACTCGTCATCGGCAACCCAACCACCACGCACCTCATCCACTGGCTCTCCCTCCCCACCCTCATCCTCGCCGCATACTGCCTAACCCAACAACTCCTCATCTCAACTCCCAACTCCTCTTCACATTCTCATGTTCTGAACACTGAATTCTGCATTCTCACTTCCCTTCTCCTGGTCACGCTCCCCGTCGTCCTCATCCTTTCCGGCTGGCCGTTCATCGACCTCGCCACCCTGGCGTACATCCTCGGCGCCATTCACGCCGCAACCCTTGCCAACGCCCGCACGCGCACCATCCTCGCCGGCCTCTTCTGCGGCGCCGCCATCGCCACCAAGCTAACCGCCCTCATCCCCGCCTTCCTCCTCGGCATCACATTCCTATTCCACCGCCAGCACTTCAGAACATTCATCATTCATAATTCATCATTCATCATTCTCCTCCTCCTCGTTCCGTCTCCCTGGCTCATCAAGAGTGCCCTCATCCACGGCAACCCGGTCTACCCCGCTGCCTACAACACCTTTGGCGGCGACGAATGGTCCACAGAGACCAACGACTTCTACAACGAGCGCGCCGCCCAGCGCGGCTTTGGCCGCTCGCTCACCGACATCATCTCCTCACCCTTCGACGTCACCTTCCGCTGGTCGCGCTTTCCTGGCGACGTCCCCAGCGGCTTCATCCGCCAGGAAGCCCGCGAGCGCGGCTTCCCCAACCGCCTCCTCATGCGCAACAGCCCCGGCTTTGAGGAACAAAACCCTGGCCCCGCGCCCCTCGCCCTCCTCCCCCTCGCGCTCATCAGCATCATCATCGCACTTGTCTTCACGATCCGTCGAGGAGGGCGGGCGCCCTCGACCGCCAGATCACCCATCATCTTCATCCTCGCCCTCCAACTCCTCGGCGGCTGGATCGCCTGGATATTTACTTATCAATCTACCCGCTTCTTACTTGTACCATTGGCTATAACAATCATTCTCGCCATCCCTACCCTCGCCCGCCTCGTCCACAACAACCTCACACTCTGGATTGCCCGCATCATCCTCGCTGCCTGTGCCGCCACCGGGTTTGCATGGTTCATGATCTACGTCCACTTCGTCAACCCCACCGCCTTCGTCGCCCTCGGCTTCATTGATCGCGACGCCTACATCGAGCACCGCTTCAACGCATGGCCCGCCGTCAAATACCTCAACGACAACGCCGACAACCAGGGCGTCCTCGACATCGGCGAGCACCGCGGCTTCCACGCCAACTTCCCCGTCCACCTATCTGACTGGTTTGACAAACCACTCATCCTCACGCACATCCAATCCACACCCGACAACGCCTCCCTCGTCCAACAATGGCGCGCGCAAGATATCCGCTACATCCTCCTCAACCAGGCAGAACTCTCCGAATACGAAGAAGGCCTCTTTCGCCCCCGCTTCACCCCCGCCGAATGGCAACGCTTCACCACCCTCCGCCAACGCCTGCTCTCCACCCCAACCGCCATCATCTACCAACACCCCACCAAACCCATCCAA
>CAZVAQ010000040.1:0-24125 GCA_964625145.1 uncultured Candidatus Sumerlaeota bacterium | reverse complement strand
GCCCGGCCGTCCGCGACCACTCGACGAGCGAGGGGAGGGTGTCGGCCGTCCACCCGAGCCGCACCTCGATGGGGATCAGTCCATCGGGGCCGAGGGGAAACTTTGACTGGCGCAGGAGCGCCTGCGCCCATGGCCGGCCATTGCGCGCGGTGATCTCGATGGCGTCATGGTAGTAGACGCGTTCGCGATAGTCCGCCTGGGGGCGCTCGAACTGGTTGTAGCCTTCCAGCGGTGTCTCGCCCTCGCGCGGCTCGACACGATGGGATGGGAAGCGGATCACTGTGTCCTGATCCATGAGCGGATAGCCGAAGTTGAAGTGATACAGGAGCATGAGGGGGACAGTCTTGAAGCCCTCGTTGGTGACCTCGTCGCGGATGCGGATGCGGTTTTCGCCGAGGCGCACGGCGATCTCGCGGCGGAGGACGAGGTTCTCGCCGAACATGCGCGTCTCGCGAATCTCGCCCCGGATGAGGATGTCGTGCTGGTCGCCATTCCACATGCTGAATGCGGCGACACCACGTGCGGGGGTGTGGTGCGCGCGGCCATGAATGCCGTGGGCCTCGCCTTCGTCGACGCACGGTGGCCCGGCGTTGGACAGGCCGCAGGTCATGAGCAGGCCGCCCGCGGCCGTTCGCAGCCAACCTTTCCCGGTGGGATCGTGAAACGCGGGGTGTGGTGCTCCCGCGGAGGAGAGCCATGCGAGGGCGCCTCCAAACAGTTCGCACCGGCCAACGTCCATGCCGCGGCCGGGATGCACGTCAAATTCCAGCCCGGCTCCCGTGCGCACTTCGATGACTTCGGTTCCGTCCTCCGGCCCTTCGGTCATGCGCACGCGGCGTGCGCCGCCGATCTGCTCCATGCGGCCGACACGGGATAGCACGTCGCGGCGGGTGTACTCGCGTCCGTGGATCTTCATGGGCATTGCCTCGGTGAAGTTGTGGGTCGACTTCCTACTTCTTTGTCTTGGTCTTTGCGCGCTTCTTCGCCTTGGCCTTTGAATCGTCGATGACTTCGGGGATGCGCTTGATGCGCGGGTCGGAGAAGAAGTCGAGCTCGTCGCGGCTGGGGCTGCTGAACTCCGTGACGATGGCACCCTTCGGGCCGGCTTGGAACCAATGCAACGTGTTGGGCGGGATGGTGTACTGGTCGCCGGGCTTCAGGACGATCTCGTGGAAGACGGTGAAGTATTCCTCGCTCCCCTTGGGGAGCTTTGCCTTCGGCTTCTTCACCGGCCGGCCCTCGACGTACAGGTACACCTGTCCCCAGCGGCAGCGGAATGTCTCCATCTTTCCGGGATCGGAACCGACGGGCGGATGGCGATGCTCGGGGCATGTCTGCCGCGGGAACAACACGAGTTCCTTCGCGCAGTAGCGGTGATTGTTCTCGTAGACGACGATCTCCAGTCCCTGCTTTTCGAGCTCGCCCAGGCCGAACTCGGCGACCTCGATGTTTTCCTTCTCCTTCTTCGACAAGACGATGCCGATCTTCTCCATCATCTTCTGCGCGGTCCTCTGGGCTTTGCGGACTTCCTTGGCCGTGATCATGGCACTGCTCCTTGGAGGATAATGACTGGTTGGATCAATGGATTGCCGGTCGTGCGGCCTGCTGCGTGCCGTCCCACTCAAAACCGCAAGCATGGGGAATCTGGTGCCTTTTCCATCCGGAGGCAATCCGATCCTCGATTTCGCGGCGGGAGCGAACACCGGATGTGGCATCGGGGGCCTCGCAATTGCACGCGCCGGTGGCGACGGCCAGGCGGGCGGCCTCTGCCGGGTTGCGGCCCTCCAGCAGGGCAGCCAGGAATCCCGCGATGGTGCAGTCCCCTGATCCAGTGGCGCCGACGACATTCACCTGGAAGCACGGTGCGAGAAGCTCCGCGCCAGCCCATGCTTTCACGTCGAGGTGCAGCGACTTCAAAGCGTCAAGACGTTGGCGATCAGCGACCGCTTTCAGGTACAGGCCGTGTTCTCCGAGCTTGAGCCCCACGATGGCCGCTCCCATGTTGAGCAGCTCATCGGCGATGTCGCGCAGGACGGTCGCGTTCACCAACTCATCAACAGGTGCCGAACGGCCGAGCATGAAGGAGACTTCCTCGACGCTTGGCATGAAGACATCCGTCAATGGCAGCACGCGTCTTAGGAACGCACGCCAATCCACGCGGCCGGATTCCGAATCCGGATCGGGGTTCGACATGTCGAGGGAGGTGACAAGTCCCGTGCTGCGGGCTTGGGAGAAGATGGTGGCGAGCGTCTGGCCGCCATCGCCGTAGATGCGTCGCATCAACGGCGGATAGCCGAAGTGAAACAATCGCGCGCCTGTCAAGTGTTCATCACGGATGTCGCTTGCGGTGAATGTGTCGTTCGCGCCCGGGTGATGGAGGAAGACCCGGTCAAGACCCGGTGGACTGAGCACGACGGTGTAGGATGTATCCGAGGCGGGATCCACGATCATGCCTTGTTGCAGGCCGTTGCCGTGGCGCTTGAGAATATCCAGGACGACACGGCCAAAGGAATCGTCTCCGACTTTCCCGAGCAGGCGAACGCGCGCCCCCAAGCGGTGCAGCGCGACGCCCGTGTTCGCCACGGAGCCGCCGGTGCTTGTCACCACCGGTCCCACGTTGAGGAGCTTGCCCGGACGCAACAAATCGCCGTAGGACTGGCGGGCGGCGGTGATCTCGGGGATCAGGTCCAGGCAGATGTGTCCTGCCGCGATGACATCGGCGCTTTGGGACTGCTCGGTCATGGTGGCTATCATTCTCGTCAGTGATGGAATTCGCGGTCACGCATCCATTGATTGTGACAAGACCTGCTCGACTTCCTCCTCCCACTTGCCCTGCACCCGAAAGCCATATTCCGCGACGCCGCCCGTGCATTCGGGGCCGTTGATGTAGGGCCGTTCGCGGCGCTCGGGCCGCAGCAAATCCGGCGGCGCGTAGTCCGCCCGCAGGAAATGCATGGCCAGCCCCGCGCGATCCTTGTTGGTGGTGTTGGCCCGCGTGCAGTGGGGCGTTCCGTAGCAGAAGAAGAGCGCCGATCCAGCGGGCATCTCGATGGGGACCGCCTTCTCCTCCGGCACCTGGCAATGGAGATGGTGGTCGCTGTAGGGATCGCGCGTGTGCACCAGCGGTTCGCGCCACATGCCGGGCACGACGTGCATCGTGCCGTTGGCGATGGTGGCATCGTGCAGGGCGGTCCACATGCCGCAGCCCATCATGGGGTCGGCGATCTTGAAGTAGTGATTGTCCTGGTGCCAGTCCGTCCCGCGGCCGTGGTGTGCGGGCTTGAGAAAGATCTGGTCGAGGTGCATGATCACCGGCTCGCCCAGGATCTGCGTGATTGCCTCGACGACCTTCGGATTAAACGGCGCGGCGCGGTAGAGCGGGCTGTGGGGGAAGACGGGGATGATCTGCAGGTTGAGCTGCGTCGTGCTCGGAGTGAGGCCGTCGCCACTCGTGGTGACATTGCGCAACATGCCGTCTTTGACGAAGCGCTCGAGCTCGCGGCGGAAGGCCTCGACCTCGCGGCTGTTGAAGAAGCCCTCCAGAACCACATAGCCTGCGGTGCGGTATTCGCGGAGTTGGCTTTCCGACAACACCATGCGGGAGCCTTTCATGTGATAGTGCTTCCAATCATGGGGCCGATCGCTGCCGTGTCAATTGCGGCTGTCGCCGTCCTGTGGCGAACTGGTGGATCTGCTGCAGGGTAGCCTCAGCGTGAAACGCGTCCAGCCTTCCTCCGTGCATTCGCACGTGACCGAGCCCCCGTGGGCGCGCGCAACCTGGTCCACGACGAACAAGCCGATGCCTGATCCTTCGATGCCGATGGATGTGGAGCTGCGACGAAAACGCTGGAAAATGCAGGGCCGCTCGTCCGGCGGAATGCCCGGCCCGGAGTTCTCGACCACGACGACGGCCTGGTCCGGCTCGGCCTTCAGGAGAACCCGCGCGCCACCCCCTTCGTCGGAGTACTTTGCGGCATTGTTGAGCAGGTTGCAGATCGCGCGGAAAAGCAGGTGCTCGTCTCCAAGGACGATCTGCTCCGTGGGCTCGATCTTCATCTCGACGGTGACGCGGCGGCGGTCGAAATCCGGGCCGACGACGCGCATGGCTTCGCCGATGACCGAGGCAATCTCGACGGGTCGCTTCATGATCTCCAGTCGGCCGGATTCGGCGCGGGCCTGGGCCAGGTAATTGTCCAACAGGCCGACAATGCGTTGGCAGTTGCGAATGATCTTGTCGCAATAGTCCTTCGCCTGCGGGCTGACCGCGCCCGTGTTGCGATCCACGATGAACGATGCGAAGCCCAGGATGCTGTTCAGCGGCACCTTGATGTCGTGGGTGATCATGCGCACCATGTCCTGGCGCAGTTGCTCCACCTCTGCCTGGGCAAAGACCTTCTCGATGCTGGCGATCAGCATGTCCAACTCGAAGGGCTTGGTGATGTAGTCGGCGACGCGATTGTGGATGGCCTCGATGGCCGAATGGGTGGAGGCATGGCCGGTGATGACAATCACCGCCGCGCCGGGCTGATGATGCGAGACGTAATCCATGACCTGCAATCCGTCGACGCCCGGCATGCGCAGATCGGTGATGATCAGTTGGTAGGGCTTCTCCCGCAGGAGGTGTAGGCCCTCCTCGCCGCCGACGGCCGCGTCCACCATGTAGCCTTCCTCGCGCAGCAGTTCGGCCAAGCTGCGAGCGAGGCGTTCCTCGTCATCGATAACCAGGATCTGCCGGCTCACGGGATCCCCCCCAAAACGAGCGATACAGGACGATAGAGCCGCCGCAACGGGGAGTAAAGCACGAAGGCGGAAGGGTGGCACTTACCCGAAGTTGTAATCATCCGACTGCGCCAAGCCATCGCCCACCCAACGAGGGACGAGGAACCAGGAGCGAGGAATGGCAAGCGTGCCTATTTGGGCTTGCCAACCCGGCCCTGGTCTCGCCTATACCCCTGCTCCCCGCTTGTGGGCGGTTAGCTCAGCTGGTTAGAGCGCAGCGTTGACATCGCTGAGGTCACTGGTTCGATCCCAGTATCGCCCACCACTTAAACCCAACAATCACAAGCCTGCAACTTGGCCAGCGGCCACCCTGCGGTAACCCGGGGCCGGTTTGGGCCTGTCTTTTTTCTCGCCCACCTGAATCCAAGGGGGCGGGATGATGAGGAATTCGTGCTTTGCTGTATGGAAGGGATTGACCGGCGGGCGGTGTTCGTGGACAAGGTGGCTCTAAGAGAGATCATGGGTCGGAGTTGTCCAAGCAGTCGGGAGCAGCAACAAAGCGCATCGCCAAACCAGCCCTTGGGGGAGATGTCCTAGTGGCCATGATCATCGGGGTGCCCGCAGAGCGCCTGATCGGGGAGCGCCGTCTGGCCATGGTTCCGGAGGTGGCGGGCCGATTCATCAAGCTTGGGGCGATCATTCGAATCGAAGCGGGGGCCGGCCGTGGGGCGCAGATTCCGGACGCGGAGTTTGCCGGTTGTGAGATCGTGGCGGATGCGGCGGCGACCGTGGCGGAGGCCGATGTCGTCCTGACCGTTCAACCGCCGCCGCCGGAGTTGGTGGCGCGCATGAAGCCCGGCGCGGTGGTTGTGGGCTACATGCAGCCGCACGTTCGGCTCGAGCTGGTTTGTGCGCTGCGCGATCGTTTGCTCACCAGCTTTGCGATGGAGCTGATCCCGCGCATCTCACGGGCCCAATCGATGGATGCGTTGTCCTCCCAAGGGGCCATCTCCGGTTACAAGGCGGCGCTGATCGCGGCGAACACGTTGGACAAGTTCATGCCGATGCTGACCACGGCGGCGGGCACGATCCGGCCCGCGCAAATCCTTGTGATTGGGGCCGGTGTAGCGGGTTTGCAGGCGATCGCCACTTCTCGCCGGCTTGGGGCGGTGGTGGAGGCCTATGACGTGCGCAGTGCGACTCGCGAGCAGGTGGAGTCGCTGGGCGCCAAGTTCATTGATACGGGCGTGAAGGCGGACGCGGCGGGGGGATATGCGCGGGAGCTGAGCGCGGGGGAGCGCGCGCGGCAGAAGGAGGTGCTGGACGCGCGCATCGCGGCCGTCGATGCGGTGATCACCACGGCGGCAGTGCCGGGCAGGCCCGCCCCGAAGATCATCACGCGCGACGCGGTGGAGCGCATGCGCCCGGGGTCGGTGATTGTCGACATCGCGGCGGAGAGCGGGGGGAACTGCGAGCTGACCAAACCCGGCGAGACGGTGGAGCATCATGGCGTGCGCATCGTCGGGCCGGTGAATATTCCCTCCTCGTTGGCAACACACGCGAGCGCGATGTACGCGCGAAACCTGTTCAATTTTCTGCAACCGGCGATCAGGGATGGCAGGCTGGAGATTGATTGGGAGGATGAGGTTTTTGCCAATGCAGTGCTGACCCATGAAGGAACCATCCGCCACGCCCCCACGGCCAAGGCCGTCGAGGAGGTCCACGCATGACCGAAGGCTTCGTCATCCTGTACATCTTCATGCTCGCTGCATTTCTGGGGTACGAGCTGATCCGGCGCGTGCCGGTGATCCTGCACACGCCGTTGATGTCGGGTTCCAACTTTGTGCACGGGATCGTGTTGATCGGTGCGATGGTGGCGCTGGGGACGGCGGAGACGCGCCTGGAGCAGGCGATCGGCTTCATCGCGGTGGTGCTGGGTGTTGGCAATGCGGTGGGGGGATATGTGGTCACGGTGCGCATGCTGGCGATGTTCAAGAGCAGCTCAAAGGGCCGATGAATGCTCCTTATTAACTCCATCTACTTCCTGGCGGCGGTCTTGTTCATCCTCGGGCTGAAGCAGATGTCCTCGCCCGTCACGGCTCGGCGCGGCATTGTGGTCGCGGGCATTGGGATGCTGCTCGCAACACTGGTGACGTTTTTTCATCCGAAGATTCACGGGATGGAGAACCTGGTGCTGATCGCCGTGGCCATCGCCATCGGAGGCGCGTTGGCATGGTGGAGCGGCCAGCGCGTGGCGATGACGGACATGCCGCAGATGATCGCGCTCTACAATGGCATGGGCGGCGGAGCGGCGGCGGGCATTGGCGTCGTGGCGCTGTTGCAGGACAAGGAGTTGCCTCTCTTCATCCAGGCCATCGCCATCATCGGCGTGTTGATCGGCGCGGTGGCGTTTTCCGGTTCGCTGGTGGCCTATGGCAAGCTGCAGGGCCTGATTCGCAAGGCGATGCGCTTCCGCGGCCAGCATGTGCTGAACATGTTGTTGCTGCTGGCGATCCTCGTGCTGGGCGTGTGGGTCGCGGTTGGTGGCAATGGCATCAGCCATGTGGGCCTGGTGGCGTTTCTGGCGCTGGCGCTGCTGTTCGGCGTGCTGATGACACTGCCCATCGGCGGCGCGGACATGCCGGTGGTGATCTCATTGTACAATGCGATGACGGGTTTGGCGGTTGGCTTCAAGGGGCTCGTGCTGGACAATCCGGCGCTGATGATCGCGGGCGTCGTGGTGGGCGCGGCGGGTACGCTGCTGACGGCATTGATGGCCAAGGCGATGAACCGCTCGGTGGCGCACGTGTTGTTCGGCGATTTCGGCGACACCGGTGCCGGTGCGGCCACTGACAACGGCGGCACGCTGAAACCGATCGAGGCCTCCGACGTGGGCGTGATGCTGGCGTTTGCGGAGAAGGTGATCGTCGTGCCCGGCTATGGCATGGCCGTGGCGCAGGCCCAGCACAAGGTGTGGGAGCTGTGCCAGCTCCTTGGCGAGCGCGGCGTGCAGGTGAAGTTTGCGATTCATCCCGTGGCGGGGCGCATGCCGGGGCACATGAACGTGCTGCTGGCGGAGGCAGGCGTGCCGTACGACATGATCTTCGACCTCGACGAGATCAACAACGAGTTCGAGACGGCCGACGCGGCATTGATCATTGGGGCGAACGACGTCGTGAACCCGGTGGCGCGGACGGATCCATCGAGCCCGATCTACGGCATGCCGATCCTGAACGCGGACAAGGCGCGGAACGTGATTGTGATCAAGCGGGGCAAGGGCGCGGGCTTCTCGGGCATCGAGAATGCGCTGTTCTACCTGGAGCAGACGCGGATGCTCTACGGCGATGGACAAGCCGCCGCGGCGGAACTGATCCAGGCGGTGAAGACGTTGTAGTTGGTGGGGTAGCTGTGAAGTGCACACGCTTGCTTGCGCAGTTGCGGCGAGAAGCTTGCTTCCGCCGCAGGGCTCTCGTGCCATAAGAGCCGCGCACACTCCCACAATCGCCACGATGGACAGGCGCCCGGCACGGCCAACACTGGCGTGCGCGTTGCAAGCAAGCTTTGCAACGCAAACAGCGGCAGCAAGGCGGCCGCACTCCAGAGCTGCGCTGTCCTGCAATCGTTATACAATCCACTCGCGCATGACTACGTCCTGTTTATGCTCTAACAATGACCAGAAGCCTCAGTAGACATGCGCCAGCGAAGGTTGCGGGATGGGGGTGTAGGTGGCGCGGATGGTCCATGTCACATCGGTCGCGATGGGTTCCTGCACGGGCAGACGGCCGGGCATGTCGAGGAACGGATGGGGAACGGAAAGGCTGGTTCCGCCCGGCGTGTGACTCACGACCTGCTCGTGGGTGTCGGTGACCCAGGCGAGGTGATAGTCCCCCGGACTCAACGTCAGGTTGCCGGGCGAGCCGTCGGCGATGTTGAACACAATCTCTTCATCGGCGGCTGTGTTCGCAACGAGCGGCGAGGTCCAGAGGAGGGACTCGGACGAGCCATCCTGGTAAATCGCGACGCGCAGGTTGCCAGTGGCCGCGTGCGAATGAAGGCGCACGTCCGTCACGACGCCCCAATGCGGCATTGCCACCGGCTGCAGATTGATCTGCTCCGCCGTGCTGGTGGAGAAGGATTGCAGGCTGCGGTTCACGGCCTGGATGCGGCCGGGCTGCGGGAACAATCCGGCGGGGCCGCCGAGGGCGACATTGACCGGGAGTGGCTGCGTATTTCCAATGAAGGAGCGCGTGTCTCCATCCAGGCGGAAGGCATGGGTCCCGCGCATCGCCACATCCCACATCGTTGTCCCCATGACAGGGCGCAGCGTGACGCCAACTCCGGACGCAGAGCCTGGCCCTTCATACATGATCGGTGGCACAGGCGAGAACAGCGACGTGCTGGTGGCGTCGAACGGATAGAGTCGGCTGCTGTCGGCGAACAACAGTCCCTGAAGGGTTTCCGGGTTCACACTCAATCCACCTGGGTAAATCGGAATGCTGGTGGTCAACGTGCGGACACTGAGTCTCTGCAACGGATTGACCTGCACACGGATTACCGATCCAGGGGGACCTTGCTTTGCAAAGAGCACAAGGTTGTTTCCCGGCACCCAGGCCGCCGTGTGTACGCCCGCATCTCCTGCTGGCATGTCGATGGACTCAATCTCGTCGAGTGTATCGGCATCCAATCGCAGGAGCCGTGGCGGCGAATCCGCCACCCACACCAGCAGCGAATTGCTGTCGGGATCGAGCGCGAGCGCCGTGGCCAAGAGCGTGCGCGGGCCGATGACATGACTCGCCGTGACGGAAGCATCGGCGAGGTCGACTTTGACGATCTGCGTCCAGTCGTTAAACGCCTGGTTGCCGGGGGCGGAAACGTAGGCGACCTCGTTCGCATCGTCATAAGCCATTACGGTGATAACATCGTTGCTGGGTAGCGGCACATCCACGGAGCGTACGTAACCGCGACCACCGTCATCGAACATCATGAAGTTCTTGTTGGTGTGGTGGGAATTGTTGACGAGCTTGTCAACAATCAGCGCCTTGCCGGGATTGGAAGCACCATAGGCAAAAGCAGCCGTTTGATCTTCGGCGGAGAGACCGTTGACGACACCGGCAATCTTGCGTGAAGTGACATCGATGGTTTCCAGATAGCTGGATGATCCAAATGGGACAGTTATTGCGAGGCGTTGGCTTAGGCTGTTGAAATAGAGGGGGCGAATACCAACAAATGACATGGGCGTGGCCCAGGAAAACAACCGGTCCGCGGGGTTGTAGGACCCGACCGCGACATTGGTCACCATCAGTGGATTGCCCGTTGCCTTATCCAAGAAGGAATCCCAACCCGTGTTGAGATATCCAAGTGGTTCGACATCAAAAGTGTCCAAATCGACGAGGGCCGCATCCGGCGCAAGAAATGGAAGGTCCGCGTTTGTGCCTGAGAAGAATAGTGTCTGCTCGTCCGGCAGCAGGATCGTGGCAATTCGCTTGCCATCCGCCGTCGCATTCTGGGGCATGACACTGATGGAGCGCAGTTCCTCAAGCGTCTCGAGGTCGAACTCCATCAACCGCGCATGGTCTCCGCCATTCGGGGAAACGAAGCCGAAGTAAACGGTGTTGCGGGCCACGTCGATCGCCGGAACACCGAGCGAGGAGGAATTTGTGTTCGCACCGGGAATCGCGAGAGAGGTGGCGGCAAATTCAAGTGTGTCGAGGTTCACGCGAAGGAGATGTGTGTCTGCCTTCCAGACGACGCAAATCGCTGCGCCTGTTCCATCGGCAACAACGACCGAGCCTCTTAAACCTGGAAACAAAGATCTGAACTCATTTGACGTCCGAGAATTGATTTCCGTCATATTCGCCGCATCAATGGTCTTCAAAGTGACGCCCAGCAAGGTCGTCATTGAAGAGCCAACGACTATCAGCCGACCACCGCTTTCGTCGAAATCCATGTAACGAATGACATAGTTGGACGGCGTGAATTGAAAAGTCTGCATCACTTCCAACGTATCCGGATCGACTTTTTGCACTTCTCTTGGATATGCGACATAGAGCGCATTCTCAGCGGCGGAGTACTCGACTGCGATGGCACCGGGAGCCATGCCTTGCCTCGATCGCCGACTGACATCAAACCGCCCCAAGCGCCCGCTCCCGGTTGCTTCCGTCTCACCGAACCACATTTCGCCGCGCCCGGGGAGCGTCAGCCCCAAACCCAGTTGAACAAACGGAGCCGCAATTGTGGTCTGAGTGTTAAGGCTGGTTCCGTGTACCTCAAACAATCGTGACGACACCGGAAAAATTGCCGAATCTGTTGCCGCGTCAAAAACTCCCAGCCGCGGGATGCCGCTCGGACCATTGACCGTGCCGAGCAAGCCGGCTGTCGAGTCGTACACCGACACGCGCGAAGGAGAACCACCGACGCCTGCAAACAATCTCGGATTCCCATTCACATCCCCTGCCACGATCGACACGGCGCCGTTGCTTTCCGCGCCCAATGGAATCGTCGTTGTCTGCAACGTCGCGAGATCGACGCCGATGACATAGTGCGGTGTGGAATCGCTGAGGAAGTAGGCCGCGCTTCCATCGGCTAATGTGGACACTGCCTGCAGGCCGCCCATGGATTCGGGCAGTGGGAGCGTTGCGGTTTCCGTGAATGATGTCGCATCGACGACAACAATGCCTTTGCCGGGAGTGCCGGACCCGAGAAGGATTGCATCGGCGCCCGGTGCTGCCACGGCAGTTGTGATCGGCCCAACGTCCTTTGAGAGGACCAGTGTGCCGGTGTGTTCCATTGTGGCCGTGTTGATACACTCTATCTGGGCCTTATCCTCTCCCGATGTGACAAACAGGGAAGAGCCGTCCGGCGCTACCACGAGGGACGTGAGCGGCAGCATGGACACGGAGATGGCCCCGGCCCGGCGCTCCGATTCCACATCGTACAGGATGACCTGGCCCGCGATCTTGTCCGAAATCACATAGATGGTGCTCTCATCGGCACTGGCGGCCATGGCCCTTGGCACGGGGACAGTCCCGACGTCGACGACGCCCAGTGGGTGGATGCGTCTTGTGCCAAGATCCTCGGTTCCGACAACGTCGCTGCCCAGAATGAGTGGATCGGTTGGCTGGTCGGATGCCGAGGCTCCCACGGTCATCGTGCAAAGACACGCCACGAGGCAATACTGTCCCCAACTGGGGGCTCCCGCTCGATCATCAGGCATGACAATAGTCCCCGGCTGGAATCGTTTGGCAAGTTATACCAAATGTTGCGTCACCCAATCGGATCTGTCAATCGCAGAGCTCTTGGTCACTTGCCGGGCGCGCCCCACGCCTCCTCGTACGCCTGCCGGTATGGGGCGAAGCGGTCGCGGGTGAGGTCGTAGCGTTCGAGGCTGCGGCGCATCTGGCGCAGGTTGTCGACGCGCAGGCGGTGGGGGAGGGGGCGGCGGACGATGCTGCCTTCGAGATCGATGCAGGTGATGGTGCGTTCTTCGTTCAGGAAGAGATGGGTGGCTTTCAGGTGGCGGTGGTAGAAGCCAATGCGGTGGTAGCGCACGGTTTGGGCGGCGAGCAGGCGGATGAGTTCGTCGAGGTCCATGGGGGACTCGGCGTAGCCTTCGAAGATGCGGCTGACGGAGACGCCGTTGGCGGGGCTGGTGATGATGAGGTTGCGGGAATTGAGGCCTTTTCGTTCGGCCATCGCGAGGACCAACATGGCGGTGCGGACGCCGGCGTCGACAGCGCGGACGGTGCGGCTCCATTCGCGCAGGGCGCGGTGGCGGCCGACGACTTCACGCAGACGGCGGCGGAAGGAGCGGGGTGTGTAGATCTTGATGAAGTAAGGACGGCCGTTGATTTCACGAAGCGAGGATGTGCCTTCACCACGGCCGCCGCGGCGGATTTGGCCGGGGTTGGCGAGCAGGTCGGCGAAGAGGCCCTGCAGGTCGCCGAACTCTGTTTCCCAGTTCTGGTGCAGTTGGGCGAGGAGGTTGCCCGACTCGATGCGGCGGTAGAGCTGGGCGACGGAGCCGCCCGTGCGGACCAGTTCGCCTCGCACGAGGTCCTGCGTGATTGGTCGGCGGTACTGCTCTTCAGTGGATGTGTGCAATCTGTTCATCCTGTGCGCGACGACGTTCCGAACCGCAAGTGGCGTCGCGGGTTCGAAAGATGCGGGGAGTTCTTGTGCCTTCACTCCACAGGGGGAAGGGTTATTTCTTCTTCTCAACCACGTAGAGGACGGTCTCGCGGCCGCCGCTTTTTTGGTCCTTGTAGGTGCGGAGCGCGTGCATGCCGATGGCTTCGGCGACGCGGCGCGAGGCGACGTGATCGACGGGCATCTTGGCGTACAAGGCGGGGATGCGCAGGTATTCGAAGGCGTGGTCGCGCACGGCGCAGCCGGCTTCCTTGGCGTAGCCCTGGCGTTGGTGGCGGGGGAGGATGATCCAGCCGATGTCGTAAACCTGTTGGTCGTCGAGTTCCATGGGGAGGATGCCGCAATCGCCGATGAGTTCACCGGTGGTGGCCAGACGGACGGCCAGGCGGCCCAGGCGGCCGAGTTCCTGCTCCTGGCGGGAGCGGCGAAGCCAGTCGCGCACGTCGTCGCGGTCCAGGGGCTCGTCCCACCACTTCATGGTTTCCGGATCGCCGAGGATTGCGGCCAGGTCGGCCTCGTCCCTTTCCAGGTAGGGCCTGAGAATCAAGCGAGGTGTCAGAAGCATTGGGTGTCGCCTCCCCCGGGGCAGATATCCAAGTCCATCTGAAGGGAGGCCGTTTCCCAATGCAAGCAGAGCGGTGGAAAAAAATCGCCTTGGCGGTCCAAATGGGGGCACTTGGACTCATCAGACACGATGGTGGGGGGGAGAGTGGGATGCAAAAGGCCCTGAGGCAGCAATTTGCATCGCAGTCCCGATTGACAAGCATCTGGCGCTTGAGGATGAATCGCCAAGGTGCATAAAGCGGAGAAGGAGGTCATGATGCGACTTGCTGGGGTTCAGACGACAGGAATGCGGGTTCTTGGCGCGGGGGCATTCGCGGCAATCGTTGGCTTTGCCGTGGCCCAAACCACCATCGACCCCGGAGTGACGGGCAATCGCTACGGGTGGGGGGAGAATGTGGGTTGGATCAACCTGCGCGGCGATGTGGCAAATGGTGTGCGCCTGCACGACTCGGTTCTTTCCGGGTTTGCCTGGGGGGAGAATATCGGCTGGATCAACTTTGGAGACGGCACGCCGACCAATGGCATCAGCTACAGCAATGCCTCGGCGGGGGACTTTGGCGTGAACTTCGATCCCTCCACGGGTGAGCTGTCCGGCTATGCGTGGGGAGAAAACATCGGCTGGGTGAACTTTGACGGGTCGGCCACCGGCGGCCCCACGGCCCAGGTCAAGATCAGCTTGGTGAATGGCGTTTTCTCGGGCTATGCCTGGGGCGAGAATATCGGCTGGTTGGGCTTCAATGGCTTCCCGGCCGCCGTGGCCAAGACCACCCTGCCCTCCGCGCCCGTCACGCTTGGCGACATAAACAATGACGGCGTCATCAATGTGGCCGACGTGACCGAGCTGGCGAATCTGCTGGCAGGAGGTACGCCTCCGAGCCTTGCCGTGGGCGATGTGAACAATGACGGCAATGTGAATGACCTGGACGTGACGGCCCTCGCGCTGCAGATCGTCGACTGACGTTGCATTCCACAAACTGAGTTACGACCGAGCCGGGTCCCATTGCGGATCCGGCTCTGTTTTTCCGGTGTTCAGGGGGATTCAAATGGCCGGGACATCTTCCGGCGTGGTTGGGACCCGGTTGTCGGTGCCATAGTCTCTCACGCGCCCCGGCGCGTCATTGCCACCGATGGTGTTGGAACGCGTGACGGGGCCGAGCAGGACCATCGTGCCGGGAGCGTCTCCCGGGTTGCCGATCCGAATCGTGTTCTCCACGATCACGTTGAACTGACCGCTGATTTCCACGCCTGCTTGGCGGGCGGTGGACCTGTGGTGGGGGAGGTGGACGGTGTTTTCGCTAACTTCAAAGGCGGAATTGATCCGCAGGCCGACCTCGCGATGGCGCGGATCGTCCCCGGCGCAATCCACGCCGCGGATGGTGTTTCCTGTCACGCGCCCTCCGGTGCCTGCCGCCCAGATTCCATAAGCGTCGGGGCCGCGGTTGATGGCGCGGACGCCGTCCACGATGTTGCGTTCGATGAACACTGCCGCGATGCCCTGGATGCCTATGGGCAGGCTTGCGGCGGAGACGTTCGTGACGCGATTGCCCTCCGCAGAGCCCGAGCCAATGCGGATGCCAATGGCGATTCCGCCGGGGCGCTGGTTCGCGATGCCGGAAACTTCATTGGCGCGGATGTCCGCTGCCATCGTCGCGCAGGCAATCGCGACCATGTCGCCGGTGCCCGAAGCATTGGTTGTCATTCCGCTGATGCGGTTGCGAATGACATAGCAGCCGCGCTCCACGCGGATGGCGTCGATCTGGCCATTTCCTCCGTGATGCATCGCGTTGATGGTGTTGGAGTCGATGGTGCTGTTCAGGCCTGCCCGAATGGCGATCAACGATGCGGATTGCGTCGAGTCCTCGATGCGCAAGTCGCGCAGGGTGTTGTTGCGAACGATCGCCTCATCGCCGACATCCACCGCAATGCCGGCGACATATTGCACGATCATGTCGTGGACGACGACACCCACAGCCTTGGGCAGATTGATGGCGCTTGTGGGGAACTCCCGGATGGTCCCGTTGCGAATGGTCGCACTTTCCAAGTCCATCTCTTCAGCGGCGGCGAACGCAAACGCGGGTTGGTCGATGCCCATGCCGGGTCCGGTGATGGTGTGGCCTTGCAGGTCGATGATCACCTCGCTGGCGGCGATGACGACGGCGGCCCCCTCGGCGGGCGCGGTGATGTCCTCCGCCAGGTGATACTCTCCCGGCGCGTTGATGAAGAGCGGGATGTCCGGCTGTGCGATGGACACGACGGTCTGTGCCACGGCCGCAGCCGGGAGCATCGAAAGGCACAGCAGCCATGGGAAGGAAATGAATCGCATGGGTTTCCTCATCGCGAGGATACTAGAGCGCGGTGGCCGTTCTCCGGCAATGGGGTTTTGGTGTTCCGGGCTGCAATCCACTCTCCAGGCGGGGGAGTCGCCGTGCCCTTGGGGTTGACTCTGGTGGGGTCATCGTCGTGCGCTGTCGAGGTTCGTTTGTCGGTGCAGGCAGCTTTGCTGGTTTCCTCGATATGCCGTGGCAGGAGTGCATTGCTCATGGGCGAGCCCATCGTTTCGATTTCGGGTCTGCGCGGGATTGTCGGCGAGTCCTTCACGCCGGAGAAGATTGTCCCCTACGTGGCGGCCTTTGCGGACATGCTGAAGGTGCGCAAAGTGGTGGTGGGCGGCGACAGCCGCCCCAGCCGCGAATGGGCCCAGCCGACGGTGGAGTCGGTCCTGCGCGCCCGCGGGGTGGAGGTCATTTCCCTGGGTCTGGCGCCGACACCCACCATCGGCATGATGGTGCGCCGGTTCAATGCTGGTGGCGGCATCGCCATCACGGCCAGTCACAATCCGATTGAGTGGAATGGGCTGAAGTTCTTCCGCGCGTCAGGGGATTTCCTGGGTGCGGAGGAAAACAAGCTTCTGAAAGAGCTCTTGAAGAAGCCGCCGGCAAAGGGCGGCGGCGGCCGAGTGGGGTCCCTGACGCATTGCGGCGACGCGGGGGCCTGGCATCTGGAGCAGGTGCGCAAGGTCATCGTCCCGCCGTCCGGGAAGCGGGTGCCCAAGTTGCGTGGGGTGCTGGATTGCTGCAACAGCACGGCGTCGTTTATAGGGCCGATGCTGGCCAGTTCCTATGGTGTCACGCCGGAGGTGATTTTTGCCAATCCCGGGCGTGTTTTCCCTCGGGGAGCGGAGCCGCTGGCGGTGAACCTGAAGGCCCTGCGGCGCGAAGTCCGCGTGACCAGCTCAGACTTTGGCGCGGCGTTCGATCCCGACGCGGACCGCTTGGCCCTGGTGGACGAAATGGCACGGCCCATCGGAGAGGAACGGACGGTGGTTCTGGCCATGGACGCGTACCTGCGCCTGTTCGGCAAGAAGGGGCCGCTGGTGGTGAATCTGTCCACGACCTCGGCGGTGGATCATCTGGCCAGGATGCACGGGGTGAAGGTGGTGCGCACGCCCATTGGCGAGGCCAATGTGCTTGCGGAAATGCGGGCACAGAAAGCGGCGGTCGGTGGCGAGGGAAATGGTGGTGTGATCGTGCCCGCGGTACATCCGGGGCGTGACGCCGCGACCGCTCTGGCATTGATTATTCTGGGCCTGCAGCATGTTGCGCGGCCACTGTCGCGTTGGAATGCGTCCATTCCCGATCCGCACATGTTGAAGGGGAAGGTGGACCTTGGGGCGACTGCTCCGGCGAAGGTGATCGCCAAGGCGCGGCGGGCATTCAAGGATGCTGCGGAGCTCGACGAGCGCGATGGCGTGAAGTTCCTGTTCGCCGATGGGTGGGTTCACCTGCGGGCGAGCAACACGGAGCCAATCCTGCGGATATTTGCGGAGGGCGAGGACAAGGCCCATGCCCGAGCCCTGATGGCGCGGGTGGAAGGGCTGTTGATCTGATGGCTTTCGCAGTTGACGCCACGGGGCGCGGGTCAGAGCGTCACGAGATCGACACGGGACGGACGACAGATTGACGCGGGCCATTTTTGGGGCCGATGGCAGTCTTGGGGGGCTTGGGAGCGGGGTAGTTTGCGGTTGACCCGACACAGGGGCATTTCTAGCTCCTTGTCGGTGCTTTGGAAAAGAGAAGCCTGAATCGCTTGAGGATAGTGACCCGGGGGTGGGTCCCACGAAGCTGACATCAGGAAGGGGGGAGCTGCCCCCCTTGTTTGTGTGCCGCCCCTTGACCGAAGTCTGCTGCTGAGAAGCCTCTGATCTGCCGGGCGGATCGAAGTCCAACCAAAGAGCCTGACGAACTGATGGCAAACCTTGCGAAATGCGTCGGCATCGACATCGGCACGAGCAGTGTGAAGCTCGTAGAAGCGGTTCGCGATGCCAACGGGGTGCGCGTAACAGCCGCTGCCAGTGTTGAAACAAATATCGAGCCATCAGCGGGACCCGAGGAGCGCCGCGACGCCCAAGTCAAGGCCGTGCGCGAGCTGCTCCGCCAAACGCGCCTCTCCGGCAAGAACGCCATCATCGGCGTTTCCGGCCATCAGGCCTTCATCCGCCGCTTCCGGATGCCGAACACGACGCAGGAGCGGTTGGAGAAGCTGATCAATTACGAGGCCCGGCAGCAGATCCCTTACCCGCTGGATCAGGCCGACCTGCAGTGGCGCAGTTACTCCATCCCCGGCGAGAAGGATCTGGAGATCCTGCTGTCGGCGGTGCGCCACGACCAGATTGCCGAGTACATGACGTTGGCTTCCAAGTGCGGCATCAAGCCGCTGGAGATCGGCGTCAGCTCCTTTGCCGTTTTCAATGGCCAGGCGGTGCTGGACATGCCCGCGGCCCAGTTGCGCGAAAAGATCGCCAACTTGGGCAAGTCGAAGAAGAAGAAGGGCGCCGCAGAGGAGCCAGTCGCGGCGGGAGCTGCCGAGGAAGTCAAGATGTCCCTGAACATCGGGGCCACGGCTTTCGATCTGGTCATCTCTCACAATGCCGGCGAATCGTACCTGAAGTTTCCCCGGACGGTCACCCGTGGCGGCAATGGCCACGAGGTGACTCGCGCCGTCATGAAGGGCTGTGAGGTCTCCAGCTTTCAGGACGCCGAGCGCATCAAGCGCTACCAGACGAAGGTGATGTCCTCCTCGTTTGATCCGGAGGGTGAAGAGGACCTGAACCCCGATTCTTGCGGCGCGGCGACCCAGGCCGCCGATGGCCTGCTCATCGAGGTTCGCAAGTCCTTGGATTATTTCATCTCGCAGCAGGACGGCATGTCTGTCGACTCCATCGTCATTTCCGGCGGCCAGGCGGTTCTGCCCGGCTTGGCGGAGTATATCGAGGAGCGCTTGGCCATCCCGACGACGCTGCTGGAGTCGGTGCCCGAAGGTAGCGGGGTGAAGTGGGGGGTGACGGAGCCGCTGACGCCCTACCTGCCGGCCTTTGGTCTGGCGGTTCAGGGTTTGGGTCTTGCCCGCGCCACGATGGATTTCCTCCCGGAAGAGAAGAAGGTCATGCGGGATTTCCCGTATTTGACCGCCGGGGCCATCGCTGCGTTGGTGTTGGTGATGGTGGGTCTGGGATCCCAGGTCGGTTCCGGCCACGCGGCAGCGTATCGCGCCGGCGCCCAGACGGCCCAGTCGCGGGTCATGGAATATCAGGCAGATTCCACGCGCGCGAAGAATGTGATCCAGACGCACAACCGCGTCGCGGATGACTTCGCCGTGCTGGCCAAGGCCATGCCGGCGCGCGATTACTGGATGGTGCAGCTTCTGGAAGTGCAGCGCCTGAAGCCGCCCGAAGTGACGCTGCAGCGGTTGGATTTTGGTCCGACGGGTTATTGCCAGATTTGGGGCTACAGCGACACGGAGCGCTCGGCGGCGGACTTCACCAGCGCCCTGCGCGGGTACTTCGCCAAGCTCGAGAAGCCTCCCAAGACGCAGCCCACGTTGGATGACCGAGTTACGGGCCGCCGGACGGTCGACGGGCGTCAGGTCTTTGTCTTCAAGATCAACTTTGAACTGGCCGACAAGCAGAACACGCTGAAGGTGACTCCCACGCCGGCGCCGATAGCAGGCGGCAATATGGGCCCGGGCAACATGCGCGGAGCCGTGGCGCCGGGACGGGCAGGATAACCCCTATGAACGAGAAACTGGAGCAATTCGGCAAGTGGTTGGCGGCCAACGCCCCCCAGGTGGGGATCGGGGCCGCCGTTGTTTTGTTGCTTGGTGTGGGTTATTATTTCTACGCCGACATGAACGCCCCCGCGCAGCCGGTGCCGGATCCGCCGGTTCAGGTGCTGAACACACGCCTGAGCGAGGAGAATCAGGACTTCAAGATCGTCAGCGGCACGATGCTCGATTCCAACCCGAACATCGAGGGGACACACTTTGCGCCCATCACGCAGATGAACATGTTTGACCGGCGTAGCGTGGAAGCGCAGCGGGAACGGGATAGGGCCTTCAACAGCAAGATGGCCGAAGCCGAGCAGTATTTCGCGGCCGGCCAGCTCGACGAGGCGCTTCGGGTCATCGAGGATGTCTTGTCGCAAAACCCGTTGCACCACCGTGCGACGGTTCTGAAGAACGAAATCGAACGTGCGCAGCAGCCTGCACCCGCTGAGCCGGTTGAGGACCCCAGCTTGATGGGTGATCCGATGCTGGCCGGTCCGGAGGGCCAGCCGCCGGGGATGTAATCCGGTTGGCAGTTGCGCCGCGAGTGTGGCGGCCCTTTCCACGGGCCGATTCACAAGCAGCACCGAGGGGAAGTGTTTCGGTTCGCGAAACACCAAGGGGGTGGGAAGTGCAAGCAGCACCCGGTTTCACAGTGTGAAGACAAACCCAAGAGACGATTGGTTCCCGGATCTGTCGTCCCGTCATCAGGAGAGAGTGCGAACAGCCATGATGCTCCCGGTCCCGATTCGCATAACGCAGCGCGCCCTTCGTGGTGTCCTGCCGACGCTGCTGGCCCTTGGCCTTGCCGGTTTCGCGTCCCACCCCGGACAGGCGATGGGCTACGACCCATTGCTGCGCGGGGAGCCTCTGGTTGTGGCACAGACCGAGGCGGCGCAGTTGCAGGTGTTGCTCGACGAAGCGCGGCAACATCTGGAGGCGGGGCGCCCGACGCAGGCCCTCGACCTGCTCGAGCAGGCCTACCAGATCGACCCCAACAGCGTGCGTGTGCTGCAATTGCGCAACGAGGCCATGGCCGCCGCCGAGCGCGCCGCGGCGGCGGATCCGGCCAACCAGGTCGTGACTCACCTGCACACCGCCCAAGCCCACATGGACGCGCGCGAGTTCGACAAGGCTGCCGCCGCCTATGGCGAGGCGTTGGCCATTGACGGCAGCAATCGCGAAGCCCGCCGTGGGCTGGAGCGCGCACAGCGCGAGCTGCAGCGCGCCAATGCGGTCAAGGCCCAGGCACTCGTCGATTCCGCCAATGCGAAGATGGCCGCAGGCGATTATGACGCCGCCCGCGCCGATGTCGCCCAGGCCGCGCAGATCGATCCCGAGAGCCGCGCCGCCAAGCGCCTTGCCGAGGAGATCGAGCGTCGCGCCGCCGCCGGTGCCGACCAGCAGGTGACCCAAGCCGCTCCCGAAGCCCGCCCGGTGCTCGTTCCCGCGGCCGGCAGTGGGGAGCTTTCGCCGGCTGCGGCCTTGGATCGTCAGGGCCGCGCCGAGCGCCGCGAAGCCCAGTCGGTCTTCGAGGAAGGCTTGGCCATCTACGAGGACAAGGACAAGAGCACCGCGAAGCTGGAGCAGGCGCGGCTGCTGTGGACCGAGGCCCTCACCATTGATCCCTCCTTCGAGCGTGCCCGCGTTTATCTCGACAACACGGCGCAGGAATACGCCGATCTCGTTGCCGAGGAAGAGCGCAGCGCCAGCTTCTCTGCGCGCGAAGCAGCCGCCCAGGCGAAGATGCGCACGCTGATCCCGATCCAGACGTCGGAGCCGACGCCTCTTCGGGATCTGCTCAACTTGATCAAGCCGCTGTCGGGCATTGACTTCGTCATCGCGGGCGGCATTCAGGCCCGCGTCGAGGCGTCCTTCACGGATCGTCCCCTGAATGAGGTTCTCGATGCGATTCTCGTCCCCAATGGCCTGATGTGGGAACGCCAGCCGGGCACCGACGTGGTCGTCATCCGTCCCGATCTGCGCACCCGGATTTTCCCGCTGACGCGCGAGACGCTTTCGAAGGTCGAGGGCCTGCTGGAGGACAACACGCTGCAGGGTCTGATGTATGGGCCCGGCGGCGCGCCGTTGATTGACGGACAGCGCCTGTACACCGATCGCCGTCAGGACGCCCTTGTCATCACCGATTCCCAGGCCAACATCGACAAGCTGGAGTCGCTGCTTCGCGGCCTGCGCGAGCGCGAGTCCGTTGACCTGGTCTTTGCCAGCTACACGATCCAGGAAGAGAAGGGCCCGCAGATCAAGGCCCTGCTGGAAGCCATCCTCCGCCGCGATGACGCGGCTCCCTACAACCCGGATCGCAAGCTGATCCTGGAGGGCCGCGAGTTGATCGTGCGCGACACGCCGGAGAACATCCGCGAAGTCGAGCGCATCCTGAGCGACCGCAACTTCCTTGCGAAGATCTATGACGAGAAGCTCGACGTCGGCACGTACAACCTGACCCCCATCCTTGACATCCAGGACAACCCCGACCTTGCCCGCCGCTTCGGCGCCGATGTCCGCCAGGTCGTGGAGACGCTGCTCTATTCGCAGAGCGGCATTTCCGCCGCTGCGGCCGAAGGCCGTCGCCTGTGGTACGATGAGGCGACGCTGCAGTTGACGATCACGGACACGCCCGACCGCCTGCAGCAGGTGTCGGACTTTATCCAGAACCTGCCGCAGATCCAGCGCGAGCGCCGGAGCAAGATCCGCGCGCTGAACTGGGCCAACGCTGCCGACCTCGTGGCGGAAATCCGTTCATTCCTCGGCATCGACACCGGCCCGCTTGGCGCCGGCGGCCGCGGCAATGAGATCGTCCGCACGGTGCGTCGCGGCCAGGAGTTTGAATTCCAGGGCACGTTCTTCCGCATCATCCGCGTGGAGGAGAATGACTCGGAGGATGAGGAGAGCGCGGAAGTGACCGTGCTGGCGCGTTCGAACGTGCAGAGCGACGAGGTGACGATCCAGATCTATCGCGCCGAGGAAATCCTCAGCGGCGAGTTCACGATCGTCGCGGAGGACATCACGGCCACGGGTGGTGGCGAAGGCCGTGCGCGCCTGCGCATCATCTACCAGCCCCTGCGCGCAGATTCCGGGCTTCAGTCGCTTCAGGCCCAGGCCACAATCCTGGAGCAACAGGCCCAGACTCCCACGTTTGACATCAGCATCGAACCCATCGTGAACCTGAACTCGGTTTGGATCCAGTATTCGGATGCTGCCGAGTTGGCCGAGGTTGAGTTCTGGATCGATCGTCTGGACGTTCCGACACTTCAGGTCTCCATGGAAGTGAAGTTCGTGGAGGTGATCGAGAACAAGGCGCGCCAACTCAAGGCTGACTGGGCCATCCTCGATGTGACCGATGGCTTTGACTTCAACGACAGCGTGGGCAGCGCCCGATTCGCAAATGACAATGACGAGTACAGCGCGGGCTTCGAGCCGCTGACGGAAGGGATCTTCGGCGCGAATCTGCTGAAGGGTGCGACCGTCACGAGCTGGATCATCAACAATGGCAACTCCCCCATCAGCTTCACGTTGAAGGCCCTTGAAGCCCAGGGCATCATCAACATCGTGAACGCTCCCAGCCTGACCGTCCTGAATGGCGAGACGGGCACGTTCTCCATCGCCCGCACACTGGCGCTCCCCGGTACCAGCGGCAGCCTCTTTGGCCGTGTCATCAATGATGACGAGGATGACGAGGATGACGAGGATGACGAGGAGGACGATGACGATGACGATGACTCCGGCGGCGGCGGCGGTGGCGGTGGCGGCGATGGTACAACCACCACGACGGTGACCACGCCGTTCCGCGGTGAAGACAACCCCCGCTTCGCCCAGGTCGGCGGCTACCTTCGCCTCGTCGACAACCTGGAGATCACGCCGATCGTGACCCAGGCCGGCAACATCACCCTCAGTCCCGTCAGCGTTCTGATTCAGGACTTCGAGAATCACTCCGGAGCCTTTGACAACCTGGTGAACCAGGGCCTGCAGCAGCGCACCAACACCAACCTGGTGCAGCCCCGCGCGGTTCTCAACAATGGTGGCTACACGATTCTGGAGAAGGACATCATCACCCACGCCCGCATCCGCGATGGCGGCACGGTGGTTCTTGGTGGCTGGAAGAACGAGCGTACTGAGTCGCTCAACAGCCAGACGCCGATCCTTGGCGACATCCCCTACGTCGGCAAGATGCTGTTCAGCCGCATGCAGGAGACCCAGGACCGCGTGACGCTGCTGATCTTCCTGACCGGTGCCGTCGTTCGCGACTGACGCCCGGTTGGCGTGATGCAATATCCCTTTCGCCCCGGCGGGTACGGAATGTACTGCCGGGGCGATTGCTTTTGGGAAAGGGACGACAGGGACTGCAGGGACGGCAGGGACAGCGCGATGGCAGGGACAGCGCGATGGCGGGGACAGCGGGAACGACAGGATGATAGGATTACAGGGATGACAGGGACAACAGGATGGCGGGGACGGCAATGACATCAGGGCAGGGGCGCCCATGAGATCAGATTCGGAGCACTGGCGGATGACGATGTGGCGAAGAGGATGCAACCCATGGCGGAAGTAAAACCCCGGTTGTTCCTGATCGATGGGCATTC